>CAZEGY010000114.1:0-9019 GCA_964511815.1 uncultured Rhodovulum sp. | reverse complement strand
GCGGGCGGACGGGGCGCGGACGGGGCGCGAAGGGTGGAAAATCCGCGCACGCGCGCGGCGAACGCGACCGAATGCCCCGGCCGCGCGCAAATCCGTGCCTTCCGCGGCCAAGAATGGGCTGGCATGTTCCTGCCCGGCTTGGGAAAGTCTGCGCGATGATTCAGGGAAACGCGCTCCTCGTCCTTCTCCTCCTCCCGTTCGCGGGCAGCGTCGCCGCGGCGCTGCTCCCCACGGGGCGGAACGCGGAGGCGTGGCTCGCCGGCGGCGTCGCCGTCGCCGGGCTCGCCGCGGCGCTCCTGCTCTATCCGTGGATCGCCGCCGGCGACATCGTCCGCCACGACGTCGAGTGGCTGCCGTCCTTCGGGCTCTCCCTCGCGATCCGCGTCGACGGCTTCGCGTGGCTCTTCGTCGTGCTGATCTACGCGATCGGCCTGCTCGTCGTGCTCTACGCGCGCTACTACCTGTCGCCGAAGGACCCGGCACCGCGCTTCTTCGCGCTCCTCCTCGGCTTCATGGGCGCGATGGGCGGGATCGTCGTCTCGGGCAACCTCATCATGCTCGTGGTTTTCTGGGAGCTGACGAGCGTCCTGTCGTTCCTGCTCATCGGCTTCTGGCACCAGAGCCCCGCCGCCCGTGACGGTGCGCGCATGGCGCTCATCGTCACTTCCTTCGGCGGCCTCTGCCTCCTCGCCGGCGTCCTCCTCATCGGGCAGATCGTCGGGTCCTACGACCTCGACACGGTCCTCGCCGCCGGCGACGCCATCCGCGCCCACCGCCTCTACGTCCCGGTCCTCGCCCTCGTCCTCCTCGGCGCCTTCACCAAGTCGGCGCAGTTCCCGTTCCACTTCTGGTTGCCGAACGCGATGACGGCGCCGACGCCGGTCTCGGCCTTCCTCCATTCCGCGACGATGGTGAAGGCCGGCGTCTTCCTCCTCATCCGCCTGTCGCCGGCGCTCTCCGGCACCGAGGCCTGGTTCATCGCCGTCGCCGGCGCCGGGCTCGCGACGCTGTTCCTCGGCGCCTTCTTCGCGCTCTTCCAGCACGACCTGAAGGGCCTGCTCGCCTACTCGACGATCAGCCACCTCGGCCTGATCACCGCGCTCATCGGCATCGACACGCCGCTCGCCTACGTCGCGGCGATCTTCCACATCGTCAACCACGCGGTGTTCAAGGCCTCGCTGTTCATGGCCGCCGGCATCGTCGACCACGAGACCGGCACCCGCGACATGCGAAGGCTCTCGGGCCTCCGCCACGCCATGCCGATCACCGCGACCCTCGCCATCGTCGCCTCGGCGGCGATGGCCGGGGTGCCGCTCCTCAACGGCTTTCTCTCCAAGGAGATGTTCTTCGCCGAGGCGGCCGAGTACCACGACGGCTCGCTCCTCGACCGCTCGATGCCGTGGATCGCGCTCGCGGCGAGCATTCTCGCCGTCGCCTACTCGCTGCGCTTCATCCACAGCGTCTTCTTCGGGCCGCTCGCCACCGACCTCCCGAAGGAGCCGCACGAGGCGCCGTTCCTCATGCGCCTGCCCGTCGAGATCCTGGTGATCGTCTGCCTGCTCGTCGGCGTCTTCCCGGCGCTGACCATCGGCCCCTACCTGCGGACCGCCGCCGGCGCCGTCCTCGGGCCGGACCTGCCGTACTACAGCCTGAGGATCTGGCACGGGATCAACTTCCCCCTGGTGATGAGCACCATCGCGCTCGTCGGCGGGGTCGGAATCTATGCGCTCCTCTCCGGCCGCATCGCCGCCGGTCCCGAGGGCCCGCCCCTCGTCCGCGTCCTCAAGGGCCAGCGCATCTTCGAGCGCATCCTCGTCAACGTCTCGTGGATCTGGGCGCGCCGTGCCTTCCGGCTCCTCGGCACCGAGCGGTTGCAGACCCAGCTCCGCATCCTCGTCCTCGTCGCCTTCGCGGCCGCGGCGTGGATGCTCTGGGGCGCCGAGCGCCTGCGCCCGCTGACCCCGCCGAGCTACGACCCGCTCTTCGCGATGCTGTGGCTGACCGGGGCCGCCTGCGCCGTCGCCGCGGCGTGGCAGGCGAAGTACCACCGCTTCGCCGCCCTCGTCCTCGTCGGCGGCACCGGCGTCGTCACCTGCCTCTCCTTCGTCTGGCTCTCGGCGCCGGACCTCGCCGTCACCCAGCTCCTCGTCGAGGTGGTGACGACCGTGCTCCTCCTCCTCGGCCTGCGCTGGCTGCCGAAGCGCAAGGAGGAGATCGCCGGCGACAACCGCCTCGTCGCCCGCGGCCGCCGCGGCCGCGACCTCGTCATCGCCGTCGCCTGCGGCGTCGGCGTCGCCGGCATCGCCTACGCGGTGATGACCTCGCCGCTCGACCGCGGCGCCGCCGACTGGTTCCTCGAGAACGCCTACGTCGAGGGCGGCGGCACCAACGTCGTCAACGTCATCCTCGTCGACTTCCGCGGCTTCGACACCTTCGGCGAGATCACCGTCCTCGGCATCGTCGCGCTCACCGTCTTCGCCCTTCTCCGCCGCTTCCGGCCCGCCGACGAGAGCGTCGACCGCCCCGAGCAGCAGCGCGCCCAGGACCGCTACGACGACGAGGCCGAGGAGCGCGGCATCGGCGACACCGTCCGCGACTACCTCGCGGTGCCGGCGGTGATCATGCGCTGGATGTTCCCGATGATCATCACCCTCTCGGCCTACCTCTTCCTCCGCGGCCACGACCTCCCCGGCGGCGGCTTCGCGGCGGGCATCACCCTCGCGATCGCCTTCCTCCTCCAGTACCTCGGCACCAACGTCCGCGACGTCGAGGACCGCCTGCGCATCCTGCCCGTCCGCTGGATCGGCGTCGGCCTCGTCGTCGCCGCCACGACCGGCATCGGCTCGTGGCTCTTCGGCTACCCGTTCCTGACGAGCCACGCCCAGTACGTCGAGGTGCCGCTGATCGGCAAGGTTCCGGCCGCCACCGCCCTCGTCTTCGACACCGGCGTCTTCGTCCTCGTCGTCGGCGCCACCGTCCTCATCCTCGTCGCCCTCGCCCACCAGTCGCTGCGCTCGCGGCGCAGCGCCGAGACCCCGGCCGAGGCGCCGGTCGAAACCCCCGTGCAGGCGGAGAGCCAGGTCTGATGGAAGCCATCCTCGCCATCGCCATCGGCGTCCTCGTCGCCTCGGGGGTCTGGCTGCTGCTGCGGCCGCGCACCTTCCAGGTCATCATCGGGCTGGCGCTGCTCTCCTACGGGGTCAACCTCTTCATCTTCTCGATGGGCCGCCCGCGCGTCGGCGCCGCGCCGATCCTCGACAAGTCCGGCATCGTCGACCCGTCACTCTACGCCGACCCGGTGCCGCAGGCGCTCGTCCTCACCGCGATCGTCATCGGCTTCGCGACGACCGCACTCTTTCTCGTGGTGATGATCGCCTCGCGCGGCTTCACCGGCACCGACCACGTCGACGGCACGGAGCGCGAGCCGTGAACGCTCCCGACCACATCATCATCGCGCCGATCCTGATCCCGCTCCTCGCCGGGGCGCTGATGCTCTTCTACGAGGAGCGCCAGCGCCGCTTCATCGCCATCGTCTCGGCCGTCGCCCAGCTCGTCGTCGCGTGGGAGCTGATCGACATGGCGACCCACACCCCGACGACGATCGGGCTCTACCTCCTCGGCGACTGGCCGCCGCCCTTCGCCATCGTCCTCGTCCTCGACCGCCTCGCCGCGCTGATGGTCACGCTGACCGCGCTCCTCGCGCTGCCGTGCATCGTCTTCGCGACGGCGCGCTGGGACCGCCGCGGCCAGCATTTCCATCCGCTCTTCCAGTTCCTGCTGATGGGGCTCTACGGCGCCTTCCTCACCGGCGACCTCTTCAACCTCTTCGTGTTCTTCGAGGTGCTGCTCGCCGCCTCCTACGGCCTCGCCCTCCACGGCTCGGGCAGCTTGCGCGTCCGCGCCGGCCTCCACTACATCGCGATCAACCTCGCCGCCTCGCTCCTCTTCCTGATCGGGGTCAGCCTGATCTACGGCGTCACCGGCACCCTCAACATGGCCGACCTCGCCCAGCGCGTGCCGCTCGTCGCAGCCGAGAACCGCCCGCTCCTCGCCGCCGGCGCCGCCATCCTCGGCATCGCCTTCCTCGTCAAGGCGGCGATGTGGCCGCTGTGCTTCTGGCTGCCGATCACCTACATGGCGGCGGCGCCGCCCGCCTCGGCGATGTTCGCGATCCTCTCCAAGGTCGGCGTCTACGTCATCCTCCGCGTCTCCTCGCTCGCCTTCGGCACCGGGGCGACCCAGCTCGCCGGCCTCGGCGCCGAGGTGCTCGTCGCCGGCGGGCTCGCGACGCTCGTCTTCGGCACCATCGGCGTCCTCGCCTCCCAGGGCCTCGGGCGCCTCGCCGGCTGTGCCGTCCTCGTCTCCTCGGGCACGCTCCTCGCCGTCGTCGGCATGGCGTCCTCGGCCGGCGGCTCGGCGATGGTCGCGGGGGCGCTCTTCTACCTCGTCGCCTCGACCCTCGCGATCTCTGCCCTCTTCCTGATGGTCGAACTCATCGAGCGCGAGCAGGGCGCCCTCGCCGGCATCCTCACCGTCACCGCCGAGGCGTGGGGCGTCGGCGACGACATGCCCTTCGACGAGGACGAAATCCGCGAGGAGACCGCGGCCGCGGCCGCCACCGGCCCCGGCCCCGGCGTCGCCAGCGCCACCACCGTCCTCGGCATCTGCTTCATCGCCTGCGCGCTGCTGCTCTCGGGGATGCCGCCGCTCGCGGGCTTTCTCGGCAAGGTCGCGATGCTCTCCGCCGCGCTCGGCTCGGTCCAGGTCGACGGGCGCATCTCCAACGTCGCCCTCGCCTTCACCGGCCTCGTCATCCTGTCGGGCCTCGCGGCGCTCATCGCCCTCGTCCGCGAAGGCATCCGCACCTTCTGGGCCTCCGAGGACGAGGAGCTCCCCGCCGTGCCGGTCGTCGAGCTCGGGCCGGTCATCGTCCTCGTCGCCCTCACCGTCGTCATGACGGTGAAGGCCGGTCCGGTGATGCGCTACATGGAGGCGACGGCGAGCGCGCTCAACCACCCCCACGTCTACGTCGAGGGCGTCCTCGGCACCGAGCCCGTGCCCCACGCCCCGGTGCCCGGCGGGCGGGCGGCGCCATGAGCCGCGCCTTCCCCCACCCGCTCCTCGCCATCCTGGTGGTGGTGATGTGGCTGCTGCTCAACCGCTTCTCGCTCGGGCACCTCGTCCTCGGCGTCGCCGTCGCCCTCGTCGCCGGCCAGGGAATGGCGGCGCTCGACCCCGAGCGGCCGCGCGTCCGCCGCCCGCTCGCCATCGCCCGCCTGTTCCTGACCGTAGTCCTCGACGTCGTGCGCTCGAACGTCGCGGTCGCGCGCCTCATCCTCGTCGGCGGCCCGCGCCGCCAGGGCTTCGTCGAGATCGACCTCGACGTCCGCGCCCCGACCGCCCTCGCCGTCCTCGCGGTGATCGTGACGAGCACCCCCGGCACCGCGTGGATGGACTACGACGCCGCCCGCGGCCGCCTGCTCCTCCACGTCTTCGACCTCCGCGACGAGGAGGAGTGGCGGCAGGTGGTCAACCAACGCTACGGCACCCTCCTCAAGGAGATCTTCGAATGAGCGCGACGATCCTCGTCCTCGCCATCGGCTTCGCGCAGGTCGCGCTCGCGATCGCCATGCTTCTCGCCACCTACCGGATGATCCGCGGCCCCCGCGCCCAGGACCGCGTGCTCGGGCTCGACGCCCTCTACGTCTGCACGATGCTGCTCTTTCTCACCCTCGGCATCCGCACCGGCACGATCTTCTTCTTCGAGGCGGCGATCGTCATCGCCATGCTCGGCTTCGTCTCGACGCTCGCCCTCGCCAAGTTCCTGATGCGCGGCGAGGTGATCGAATGACCCATCTCGACGCCGTCCCGCTCTGGGCCGCGATCCCCGCCGCCTTCTTCCTCGTCCTCGGCGCCGGGCTCACCCTGATCGGCACCCTCGGCCTCGCGCGCCTGCCGAGCTTCTACCTCCGCCTTCACGCCCCGACCCTCGGCACGAGCTGGGGCACCGCCGGGGTCGTCATCGCCTCGATGATCGTCTCCACCGTCACCGAGGGACGCCCGGTCCTCCACGAGCTGCTGATCGGCCTCTTCGTCACCGTGACGACGCCGGTGACGCTGATGCTCCTCGGCCGCGCCACCCTCTACCGCGACAGATGAGCGGCGAGGTCTCGCTCCACGGCTGGATCTCCCTCCCCCGGGAGGAGCTGTCCCGCCTGCGCCCGCTCCTCGACGAGCACGTCCGCCTGACCCGGGCCGAGCCCGGCTGCCTCGCCTTCTCGGTGATGCCCGACCCCGGCGAGCCGACCCGCCTCGACGTCGCCGAGCGTTTCCGCGACCGCGCCGCCCTCGACGCCCACCGCGCCCGCACCGCCGCCTCGGCGTGGGGCGCCGCCACCCGGCACCTCGTCCGCCACTACCGCATCGAGGAAGAGCGATGACCAGCCGCTGCGCCTGGGCCGCCTCCGACCCGCTGATGCAGGCCTACCACGACGAGGAATGGGGCGTGCCCGAGCGCGACGGCCGCGCGCTGTGGGAGAAGCTCGTCCTCGACGGCTTCCAGGCCGGCCTCGCGTGGATCACCGTCCTGCGCAAGCGCGACGCCTTCCGCGCCGCCTTCGCCGGCTTCGACCCCGCCGCCGTCGCCCGCTTCGACGAGAAGGACGTCGCCCGCCTGCTCGCCGACCCCGGCATCATCCGCTCGCGCGCCAAGATCGACGCCGCCATCGCCGGCGCCCGCATCTTCTGCGACATGGCCGACCGCGGCGAGGACTTCGCCGCCTACTGCTGGGGCTTCACCGACGGCGCGGTGATCCGCGGCGACGGCATCAACCTCCCGGCGAAGACCGACCTCTCCGAGACCGTCTCGAAGGACCTCAAGCGCCGCGGCTTCAAGTTCGTCGGCCCGACGATCGTCTACGCCTGGATGCAGGCCACGGGCATCGTCGACGACCACGCCGCCACCTGCTTCCGCCGGAGCGCCCCATGACCGAACCCGCGGCCGTCACCATCTACGGCATCAGGAACTGCACGACGATGCAGAAGGCCCGGGCGTGGCTCGACGCCCACGGCGTTCCCTACGCCTTCCACGACTACAAGACCGCCGGCGCGCCGCCGGCGCTCGTCGCCCGCTTCGCCGACGCCCTCGGCTGGGAGAAGCTCCTCAACCGCTCCGGCCTGACCTTCCGCCGCCTGCCCGACGCCGACAAGGCCGACCTCGACGCGGCGAAGGCCCTCGCGCTCATGTCGGCCCACCCGTCGCTGATCCGCCGTCCGGTCCTCGACCGCGACGGCGCCCTGATGGTCGGCTTCCGCCCCGAGGACTACGCCGCCGCCTTCGGCGCCTGAACCGAAGGAACCGGCCATGAGCACCCACGACGCCGAAGACGACCCGCGCAACGCCAGCGTGCGGATCTGGGTGAACGGCGAGATCGTCCCCCGCGAGGCGGCGCGGGTCTCGGTCTACGACAGCGGCTTCCTGCTCGGCGACGGCGTCTGGGAGGGCCTGCGGCTCCACCACGGCCGCTGGGCGTTCCTCGACGACCACCTCGACCGGCTGTTCGAGGCGGCGCGGGCGATCGACCTCGACATCGGGCTCGACCGCGCCGGCCTCGTCGCGGCGCTGGAGGCGACGCGGGCGGCGAACGGCATGGAGAGCGACGCCCACGCCCGGCTGATGGTGACCCGGGGCCGGAAGGCGCGGCCGTTCCAGCATCCGCGGCTGTCGCGGTTCGGGCCGACGGTGGTGATCATCATGGAGCACTCGGTGAAGGCCGCGGCACTCGCCCACGGGGTGCGCCTCGCGACGGTGCCGCAGGTCCGCGGGCTGCCGATGAGCCAGGACCCGAAGCTCAACAGCCACTCCAAGCTCAACTGCGTGCTCGCCTGCATCCAGGCGGAGAAGGCCGGGGCCGACGAGGCGCTGATGCTCGACCCCCACGGCTTCGTCAACACGACCAACGCCTGCAACTTCTTCATCGTGCGGCGGGGCGAGGTGTGGACCTCCACCGGCGACTACTGCATGCCCGGCATCACCCGCGCCAAGGTGATCGGGCTCTGCCGCGACAACGCCATCCCGGTCTTCGAGAAGAACTTCAGCCTCGTCGAGACCTACGGCGCCGAGGAGGCGTTCCTCACCGGCACCTTCGGCGGGCAGACGCCGGTGGCGGAACTCGACGGCCGGCACTATGGCGACGGCACCGCCGGGCCGGTGACGCGGCGGATCCAGGAGCTCTATGCGGAACTCGTCGACCGTGGCTGACGGGCGGCGGATCGCGATGTGGTCGGGGCCGCGCAACCTGTCGACGGCGATGATGCGGAGCTTCGGCAACCGCGCCGACTGCGCCGCGGTCATGGACGAGCCGTTCTATGCCGCCTACCTCGCGGCGAGCGGCAAGGACCACCCGATGCGGGAGGCGGTGCTGGCGTCGCAGCCGCAGGACTGGCGGGTGGTGGCGCGGGCGTGCGCGACCGCGGCGGTGCCGGCGGGGCGCGTCCTCTACCAGAAGCAGATGACCCACCACATGCTGCCCGGGTTCGGGCTCGACTGGATGGACGGGCTTACCCATGTCTTCCTCATCCGCGCCCCGGAGCGGGTGGTGGCGAGCTATGCGGCGCGGCGCGAGGAGGTGACGCCCGCCGACCTCGGCTTCGCACGGCAGGCCGAGCTCTTCGACCGCGTCGCCGACCGCGCCGGCGCCGCGCCGCCGGTCATCGACGCCGAGGCGGTGCGCGCCGATCCCGAGGCGGTGCTGCGCCGGCTCTGCGCCGCGCTCGGGCTGGCTTTCGACCCCGGCATGCTCGCCTGGCCGGCGGGGCCGCGGGCGAGCGACGGGGTGTGGGGGGCGCACTGGTACGCGGCGGTGACCGGCTCGACCGGCTTCGCGGCGCCCGAGGCCGCCCCGCCGCCGCTCGCCGGGAGGATGCGGGACATCGCCGAGGCCGGGCGCGCCGCCTACGAGCGGCTCCGGGCCTGCGCGCTGTGAGAGGCCGTGGAAGCAGGGTCTTGCGCACGCGTGCG
>CAZEGY010000113.1:5933-9055 GCA_964511815.1 uncultured Rhodovulum sp. | reverse complement strand
AGCGGATCGCCTCGTCCATGGTCTCGGCGAGGCCCGAGAACTTGCCGATGTCGAGAAAGACCCAGCGCGCGAGGTCGTCCTGGTCCTTCCGCGCCACCAGCACCACCTCGGCGACGATGACGCCGGCCTCGGCGACGAGGCCGCGGCCGGGCTCGGCCATGACGTGCACGTCCGTGCCGAAGCGGTGGCGGACCATGCGCATCACTTCCGCGGCGTACTCCTCGGTCCTCGGCATCGGCTCGCCGTAGAAGGCCGGGAAGCCGCCGCCGATGTTGAGGATGCGCAGGGCGTGGCCGGCCTCGGCCGCCTCGGTCCACAGCGCGTGCGCGGCGTCGAGGGCGCCGGCCCACATCCGCGGCTCGCGCACCTGGCTGCCGGGATGGAAGGAGATGCCGGCGACGTCGAGGCCGAGCCAGCGCCCGAGGTCCATCAGGCGCAGCGCCTCGCGGCGCGAGCAGCCGAACTTGCGGCTGAGCGGCCAGTCGGCCTCGGAGGCGTCGACGAGCATGCGGAGGATGACCCGCGCGCCGGGGGCGTGCGTCGCGATCTTGTGGAGCTCCTCCTCGGCGTCGGCGGCGAACTGCTCGACGCCCATGCGCCAGGCGTGGGCGATGTCGGAGGCGCGCTTGATGGTGTTGCCGAAGGCGATGCGGTGGGGCTCGACCCCGAGGCCGAGGCAGAGGTCGATCTCGCCGCGCGAGGCGCAGTCGAACTGGCCGCCGAGGGCGGCGACGGCGGTGACGATCTCCGGGGCGGGATTGGCCTTGACCGCGAAGTGGATCGTCGCGTCGCCGAGGCCGGCGTCGAGCGCGCGGTACTTGGCGCGGAGCATGTCGAGATCGAAGACGACCGTCGGCCGGTCGAAGTCGGTGGCGCGGATGAAGGCATCCTGCGCGGCCGAGACGGCGCTGACCGAGGGGTGATCGTCAAAGAGTCGTGCGGGCTCGCCCGCAAGGGCGGCAGCGTATCGCATGCGCATCTCCATCAGTCCCGGGGGGTCGAAACCCCGGAGTTCCCAAAAGAGACGTTACCGTCGCTACGTGAGTTCTCCCCGCTGGGGGACCTTACAGAGGCGCGTGCGTTGGCGTCGTAGAGGCGCATATGAGGCCTGGGGCCGTCGCAATCAAGCGAAATCGGGACCGCCCGCACAGTTTCTCGAGCAGCGCGGCGGAGACACGCCGATTGCGTTAAGTCTTCGTTAAATCATAACCATAACGTGAACGGCGAAGGTTCGACCCGTCGCGCGCCCCGCGCCGTCGCCGCCCGCATCGGCGGGCGCGTGCGCGCCGCGATCCGGGCGCTTGACGCGCAGGCCTTCTTGCGCGCCCCTTGCGGAACGGACGGACCGGCCGGCGCCGAAGCTGCCGCCGGCGAGGCTCGTCGGACCCGTTGGTGAAGGATCTCTCCCCATGTCGGACGAACACGATCGCGAGCGGCGGGAGTTCCTCGTCGCCTCGCTCGCCGCCGTCAGCGCCCCCGCGCTCGTCGCCGCCGCCGCGGGGGCGGCCCGGGCCGAGGAGCCGCCGCGGCCACGGGGGGCGACGGCGGCGACGGCGGGGACGGTGTTCACCGGGGACGTGATCGGCGGAAAGCAGGTCGTGAGCGCCCTCGACGTCGGCGACCTCGAGCCCGGCAGGCACCGGTTCTACTTCGAGGGCGTCGAGACGGTCACCGGGCAGCACTGGTACGTCTCGGTCGCCGTCGTCAAGGGCGCCCGGCCCGGCAAGCGCGTCGTCCTCACGAGCGGCGTGCACGGCGACGAGATGAGCTCGATCCGCGCCGTCCAGCGCATCGTCGAGGGGCTCGATCCCGACGCGATGGCGGGCACCGTGCTCGCGCTCTTCGACATCTCCGGCCCGGCGCTCGAGGGCATGGCGCGGCGGTGGCCGGGTTCGGGGCGGGGCGTCGAGCTCATCGACATGAACCGGGTGTGGCCCGGCGACGAGAACGCGCCCGAGGCGCCGCGCCGGCACGCCGGGCTCCTGTTCAACCGGATCATACGGCCCAACGCCGACGTGGCGCTCGACTTCCATACCGTATCGAGCGGGATGGACGGGACGGCGTTCCATTTCGCCGACATGTCGAAGCCCGAGGTCGCCGAGATGGCGATGCTCTTTCCGATCGACCAGGTCTTCGCCGACACGGAGGACTACGGCGGCACCCTGATGAACGAGCTCGTCGCCGTGGGCATTCCGGCGCTGACCCCCGAGATCGGCAGGTCGCGCATCCTCGACGGCGAGATGATCGACCGCTTCGTCGAAGGCACCCTGAACGTGCTCAGGCACCACGGCGTCGTCCCGGGCGCGATCGGGCGGACCGGGCACGACAGCGGCATCTTCGTCGCCAGCCACGGCGCGCCGGTCATCTCGACCCACGGCGGCCTCGTCGAGCTTCGGGCCGAGCTGCGCGAGAAGGTCGAGGCCGGGCAGGTGGTCGCCGTCCAGTACGATGCCTTCGGCGAGCGGGTCGCCGAATACGCGAGCCCCGTCGCCGGCGAGGTCATGGCCCGCCGCACCGACGCGACCTGCGAGCCGGGCACGCCGCTGATGTTGATCCTCTTCAACGGCGAGCCGGCGGCGACGGAGGACGAGGAGGAATTCCCGGAGTGAGACGGCACGCCCCGTGGCGTGCCGTCGCGGGGCGTGCAGAACGACAAAGGGCCCGGAACCGGAGTCCCGGGCGTTTCGGTGCGAAACCTGGTCGGGCGGGGTCGCGTCCGGCCTCAGCCGGCGGCCTGGGCCTTGGCGATGTTGCGCTTGAGCTTCAGCGCCTTCGGCGACAGGTCGGCGTCGGCCGCCTTGGCGAGGAAGGCGTCGAGGCCGCCGCGGTGGTCGACCGAGCGCAGCGCGTGCGCCGAGATGCGCAGGCGGTGGGTCTGGCCGAGGGCCTCGCTCTGCAGCGACACCTCGGTCAGGTTCGGCAGGAAGCGCCGCCGGGTCTTGTTGTTGGCATGGCTGACGTTGTTGCCAACCATCGGGCTCTTGCCGGTCAATTCGCAGCGGCGGGACATCGGCCTTCGGTCCTTGCATCTGGCATGGGCGAGCGCGGGCGTCGCGCCCGGACCCTGAATCTGGAAGCGGCCTGATAGCGGCGGCGCCCCCGGGCGTCAAGGCCAATCGGAC
>CAZEGY010000113.1:0-5833 GCA_964511815.1 uncultured Rhodovulum sp. | reverse complement strand
GGCCGCGTGCCGGTCAGCCGTCGAGGGCGAGGGTCGCGGCGAGCCAGTCGAGCATGCGGAGCGTCGCGAGGGAGCGGTTGCCCATCTCGCAATGGTCGCCCGCGCCCTCGGCGGCGGTGAAGCGCATGAACTCCTTCGGGCACGAGAGCTCGGCGAAGAGCGCCTCGGCCCCCTTGGAGAGCATGTCGTTCTCGGCGGTGGTGAGGAGCGTCGGACAGCGGATGGCGTCGATGCGTCCCTCGAGGGTCAGCGCCATCGCCGCCGCGGCATAGCCGGCGAAGCCCGTGACGCCGTGTACCCAGAAGCCGCGCTGGAACACCGCCCAGTGCAGCCGCGGATCGGCGCGGAGCGCCGCCTCGACCTTCGCCTCGGCGGGGCTGCCCGGCGTCACCCCGTCGAGCGAGTCGAGCCCGAAATGGCCCAGCTGCTCGCGGGTCAGGGCGGCGCGGAGCCCGGGGTCGGCGATGCAGGCGGCGAGGCGGGGTTCGCCGCTCGCGCCGCGGAGGGCGAGATAGCCGCCGAGGCTCCAGCCCGAGAGGGCGATGCGCTCGGGGTCGACGCTCGGCAGGGTGGCCGCGAAGTCGACGACGGCGCGGATCACGGTCTCCCAGTCGGGCCGGATCGGCATGCCGTGCTCGATCAGCATCTCGCCCTGCCCGGGGCCGTCGAAGAACAGGCAGTGGAAGCCGCGCCGCGCCGCCGGCACGGCGCAGGCGAAGTAGTTCTCCGTCACCGTCGCGTCGTAGCCGTCGGTGCAGATGAGGAGCGGCCGGGTCTCGTCCTCGTGGCCGACCGCGGGCAGGACGTAGCCGGGGAGCGTCGTTCCCTCGAACGGGATGCGCAGCGGCGCGACCGGGTGCGGCAGGAGGGCGAGCCCCGCGTCGAAGGCGGCGATCTGCTTGCGGAACGCCGCGAGGAGGCGCGGGTCGACCGGTGCGCCGTAGAGCGGATGATAGGAGGTCGCGTAGCAGGCGCTCGCCCAGAGCGTCAACCGGCAGCGGTTGGCGCGGTCGGCCGTCTGCCCGGCCTCGGCGAGGAACCGGTCGCCGGCGGCCATCCAGGCGTCGTGGAAGGCGGCGTCGTCGCCGTCGCCGACCGCGGCCCCGACCGCCGCGACGACGCCGATGTCGGGTCCGCCGGTGGCGGTATAGCCGAGCGGCCAGCTGCCGAATTCGTCGTGCATCTGCTTTGCGAAGAATCGGCCCATTCCCCGTCCCCCCTCAGGTTCCGTCGAATATCGCGTCGAGCAGCGTCTCCGCGGCGACCTCGGCCGGGATCGCGCCGGCCGCCACCGCTGCCGCCAGCTCGCGCTTGCGCGCCGCCACGGCCGGGTCGGCGCTCATGCGGGCGACGAGCCCTTCTTCGAGGGCGTGCCGGAACCACGCCTCGGCCTGCGCCCGCCGCCGCGTCTCCCAGGCGCCGCTCGCCTTGCGCGCCACGGCGAGGGTCTCGACGGCCTCCCACGCCTCGGCGAGGCCGGCGCCGGTCAGCGCCGAGACCGTCATCGCCTTCGGCCAGCCGCGCGGATCGCCCGGGCGTGGGCGGAGCAGGCGCAGCGCGCCGGCGTAGTCGGCGCGGGTCCGCGTCGCCGCCGCCGCGAGGGCGCCGTCGGCCTTGTTGACGAGGAGGAGGTCGGCCATCTCCATGATGCCGCGCTTGACGCCCTGGAGCTCGTCGCCGCCGCCCGGCGCGATGAGCAGGACGAAGACGTCGGTCATCTCGGCGACCATGGTCTCGGACTGGCCGACGCCGACGGTCTCGACGAGGACGACGTCGGCGCCCCACGCCTCGACGAGCCGGATGGTCTCGCGCGTGCGCCGGCCGACGCCGCCGAGCGCCGCCTGGCTCGGGCTCGGGCGGATGAACGCCCCCGGCGCCCGCGCCAGCCGCTCCATGCGGGTCTTGTCGCCGAGGATCGAGCCGCCGGAGCGGGTGGACGAGGGGTCGACCGCGAGCACCGCGAGCTTCAGCCCGCGCCCGACGAGGAGGAGGCCGAGGCTCTCGACGAAGCTCGACTTGCCGACCCCGGGCGTGCCGGTCAGCCCGACGCGGAGCGCCGGCCGCTCCGGGGCGCCGACCGCGGCGAGGAGCTGCCGCGCCGCGGCGCGGTGGTCGGGCCGCGTCGACTCGACGAGGGTGATCGCCCGGGCGAGCGCGCGCCGGTCGCCGGCGGCGAGACCGGCGGCGAGGTCTTCGGTTCCGTCCCGCGCGTCACGCAACCTTCATCGCCCGCATCGTCCCGCCCCTTGGCCTTCGGCTGTCTCTTTGGCATACCCGCTGCGGCCTGTCCCGCCATAACTCGCCCCGAGGTGCGCCGATCGATGCCGAAATCGCCCCGTCCGCTGCTCGCCCTCGCCCTCGCCTGCGGGCTCGCCGCGGCGCCCGCCGCCCGCGCCGAGGAGGCGGCGTTCGACTTCAGCATCGCCGGCATCCGGGTCGGATCGCTGACGATGGAGGGGTCGCAGGCGGCGGGCCGCTACGACGCGCGGAGCCGCATCGACGCCGCGGGCATCGTCGGCTTCTTCACCGACTTCTTCTTCGACGGGAGCTCGACCGGGACGCTGGCGCAGGGCGGGCGGGTGGTTCCGTCGCGCTACGACGCCGTATCGCGGTCGCCGCGCGCCGACCGCACGACGCGGATCGACTGGAAGAACGGGACGCCGGCCAAGGTCTCGGTCGACCCGCCGCGGAACTCCGCCCCCGATCCGGCGCAGCAGGGGGGCACGCTCGATCCGGTGTCCGCGGGCTTCCGGCTGCTCCGGCAGATGCCGGCGGCGGAGGTGTGCGATACCACCGTCCGGGTCTTCGACGGCTCGCGCCTGTCGCAGCTCCAGCTCGCGAAGCCCGTCGCCGCGGGTGACACCCTGACCTGCACCGGCGCCTTCGCCCGCGTCGAGGGCGAGGCGCACAGCATGACGAGCCGCCGCAGCTTCCCGTTCACCCTCGTCTTCCGCAAGGTCGGCGACGACGCGGTTCTGCAGCGGATCGAGGCGCCGACCAACTACGGGCGGGCGGTCCTCTCCCGCCGCAGCTGAGGGGCATGGCCGGCCTCCCGATCGAGCCGGTCCTCCCGGACCTCGTCCGCGCCCTCGCCCACGCCGGCCGTGCGGTCCTTCAGGCGCCGCCCGGGGCCGGCAAGACGACGCGGGTGCCGCTCGCGCTCCTCGACGCCGGCATGGCCGGACGCATCCTCCTGCTCGAGCCGCGGCGGGTCGCCGCCCGCGCCGCGGCCGAGCGGCTGGCCGAGGAGCTCGGCGAGCGGGTCGGCGGCCGGGTCGGCTACCGCATCCGCGGCGAGAGCGTCGCCGGGCGCGCGATCGAGGTGGTGACCGAGGGGGTGCTGACGCGGATGCTCCAGTCGGCGCCCGATCTCCCCGGCGTCGGCTGCGTCGTCTTCGACGAGTTCCACGAGCGCGCGTTGCAGGCCGATCTCGGGCTCGCGCTCGCGCTCGAGGTCCGCGGCGCGCTCCGTCCCGACCTTCGCCTGCTCGTGATGTCGGCGACCCTCGACGCCGCGCCCGTCGCCGCGCTGATGGGCGGCGCGCCGGTCGTCACCGCCGAGGGCCGGGCGTTCCCGGTCGAGACCCGCTGGCTCGACCGGCCGTGGCCGGGTGGGGCCGGCAAGGGGCCGCGCTTCGAGGAGGCGATGGCCGAGCTCGTGCTCCGCGCCCTCGCCGAGACCGAGGGCGGGGTCCTCGCCTTCCTGCCCGGCCAGGGCGAGATCGCGCGCACCGCGGCGCGCCTCGCCCCGCGCCTGCCGGCGGGGGTGGTGGTCCAGCCGCTCCACGGCGGGCTGCCCTTCGCCGAGCAGCGCCGGGCACTGGTGCCGCTTCGCGACGGGCGGCGGCTGGTGCTGGCGACGGCGATCGCCGAGACCTCGCTGACGATCCCCGACGTCCGGGTCGTCGTCGACGGCGGGCGGGCGCGGCGGGCGCGCTTCGATCCCGGGTCGGGGATGACGCGGCTCGTCACCGAGCGGGTGACCCGCGCCGAGGCCGAGCAGCGGCGGGGCCGCGCCGGCCGCGTGGCGGCGGGGTGGTGCTACCGGCTGTGGACCCGCGGCGAGGAGGGCGGGCTGGCGCCGTTCCCGCCGCCCGAGATCGCGAGCGCCGACCTCGCCGGCCTCGCCCTCGAGCTCGCGCTCTGGGGGGCGGCCGATCCGGCGGCGCTCCCGTTCCTGACGCCGCCGCCCGCGGCCGCCTTCGCCGAGGCGCGGGCGCTCCTCGCCGATCTCGGGGCGCTCGACGCCGCCGGCGGGCTGACCGGACACGGGCGGGCGCTCGCCGGCCTCCCGGTGCATCCGCGGCTCGCGCACATGCTCGTCGCCGCCGGCGACGCCGGGGCGGGGGCGCTCGCCGCCGAGCTCGCGGCGCTCACCGGGGCGCGCGATCCGCTGCGCGGCCGGGGCGCCGACCTCGGGCTGCGGCGCGAGGCGCTGCGGCGGCCGCCGCCCGACGCCGACCGCGGGGCGCTCGCCGCCATCGCCGCCGAGGCGCGGCGGCTGGCGGCGCTCGCCCCGAAGGGGCGGGGCGCGGGGCTGGCGCCGGGGGCGGCGCTGTCGCTCGCCTATCCCGACCGCATCGCCCGGCGCCGTCCGGGGGAGGCGCCGCGCTATCTGCTCGCGGGGGGCAAGGGGGCGGCGCTCTCCGACGACGACGCGCTCGCCGCGGCGCCGTGGCTCGTCGCCGCCGAGCTCGACGGCGATCCGCGCGAGGCCCGCATCCGGCTGGCGCTGCCGGTCGCGGAGAGCGATGTCCGCGCCCTCCATGCCGACCGCCTGGAGCGGGTGCGGGTCTGCGAGTGGTCGCGGCGGGAGCGGGCGGTGGTCGCGCGCGAGCGGCTGATGCTCGGGGCGATCGCGCTCGAGGACCGGGCGTGGACGACGCCGCCGCCCGAGCGGGTCGCCGCGGCGCTCCTCGACGGGGTGCGCGAGCTCGGGCTCGACGCGCTGCCGTGGACGCCTGCCGCGGAGCGCTTCGCCGCGCGCGTGGCCTGGTTGCGGGGCCACGGCGGCGAGGGGTTGCCCGATCTCTCGCGCGAGGGGCTGCTCGCCGGGCTCGACGGCTGGCTGGCGCCGTGGGTCGCGGGGATGACGCGGGCGGGCGATCTCGCGCGGCTCGATCTCCGCGGGGCGCTCGAGGCGACGCTCGACCATGCGGCGCGCCGCGAGCTCGACCGGCTGGCGCCGGGGACGCTGACCGCGCCGACGGGGACGGTGCTGCCGGTCGACTACGGGGACGGGAGGCCGCGGGTCTCGGTGCGGTTGCAGGAGATGTTCGGGGTCACCGCCCACCCGACGCTCGGGCGCGACCGGGTGCCGGTCGTCGTCGAGCTCCTGTCGCCGGCGGGGCGGCCGGTGCAGACGACCGCCGACCTGCCGGGCTTCTGGGCGACGTCCTACGCCGACGTGAGGAGCGACCTGCGCGGCCGCTATCCGAAGCACCCGTGGCCGGAGGACCCGGCCACGGCGGCCCCGACGCGCCGGGCCAAGCCGCGCGGGGCGTGAGCGCGGGCCCCGGGAGACCTCCGCGAAAAACCGTGGGCCGGGGCCGATCGCACGCAGCGTCACGCGCGCGTGCAGCTACCTAAACGATTGAAATTACGAGATTTCTCTCGCGGCGTTAACCCTCTGTCAAGCTACACGACACTGGGGAGAGAGGATACGATGGTTTCCTCGGGCGGACGCCGCGCCCACCGCCTTCGATCGAAGCGGGCTCCGCCCGCGAGGACGTCGGCCCGACGAGCCGAAGCCCCGCTTCGGCCGGGCCGTTCCCCGAAGCCGGTGACGGCGGAGGGGAAGGGGTTCCGAGCATTCCTGAAGCTCTCGATCCGG
>CAZEGY010000112.1:0-9086 GCA_964511815.1 uncultured Rhodovulum sp. | reverse complement strand
GATGGTCGAGCGGCAGATGTAGCCCGCGCCCACCGACGCCCTGGTGACCGGGCGCCGCTAAGCTACACGACGCTGCCGGCGGCCTCGGGGGAATGCTCGGCCCCCTTCCCCTCCGCCGTCACCGGCTCCGGGGAACGGCCCGGCCGAAGCGATGCTTCGGCCCGTCGGGCCGACATCCTCGCGGGCGGAGCCCGCTTCGATCGAATGCGGGCCGGCGCGGCGTCCGCCCGAGGAGACCACCCGTATCCTCTCTCTCCCCGAGTGTCGTGTAGCGTGAACGGAGGGTTAACGGCGCGACGAGAATCGCGTGGTTTCAACCGCTTAGGTAGCGTCTCGCGCGCGTGCAACGCTCCGTGCGATCCGCCCCGGTCCCGCGTTGCGCGGCGGTCTCTCCGCGCTCAGGCCGCAGGCACGAAGGCGAGGGCGAGGCCGTTCATGCAGTAGCGCAGGCCGGTCGGCTTCGGGCCGTCCTCGAAGACGTGCCCGAGGTGGCCGCCGCAGTCGGCGCAGTGGACCGCCCGCCGCACCATGCCGAAGGAGGTGTCGCGCGTCTCGCCGACGCCGCCCGCGAGCGGCTCCCAGAAGCTCGGCCAGCCGGTGCCGCTCTCGAACTTCGTCGCCGACGAGAACAGCGGGTTGGCGCAGCCCGCGCAGGCGAAGGTGCCCGCGCGGTGCTCGCCGAGGAGCGGGCTGGTGAACGCCCGCTCGGTGCCCTCCTCGCGCAGCACCCGGTACTGCGCCGGGGTCAGCAGCGCCCGCCATTCCTCCTCGCTGCGGGTGACCGGGAACGCCGCGGACGCCGCCTTCGCCGTGCCCTCCCCCGGGCGCAGGCGGAGGCCGGCGGCGAGGGCGACGGCGAGCGCGGCGCCGCCGAGAAGGATCGACCGTCGGGACATCGGCATCGCCCAGGCTCCTTTCGCCGTTGGATCTCGCCCCACCTTACGCCCGCGCGGCCCCGATCGTTACGCCGTCACGCGAGCGTGATGCGGCGGCCTGCGGCGGCGGAGGCGTAGGCCGCCTCCTCGACCCGGAGGTTGGCGAGGTAGTCCCGGGCGGCGTTCTCGACGGCTGCCCCGTCGCGAAGGTGGCGGAGGACGTGCGCCTGCAACGCCTCGACGCTGCCGCCGCCGGTCACGTCGGGGCGGGTGTCGACCGCGACCGGGATCCCGGTCTCCTCCCGCACCCCGCGGCGGCGGTGGTGGAGCCGCCCGTCACCGTCGAGGCGGAGCGTCCCCTCGCTGCCTTCGATCAGCATCGTCCCGTGGGTGAGCCGCGCGTCCTCGGCCGGGTGGTCGAGGAGGCGGTTGCCGTCGTAGAGCCCGCGCCCGCCGCCGGCGAACTCGAGGAGCAGGACCGCCGCGTCCTCGCCGGCGATCGCCGGGTTGAGGCGGCGCAGGTCGGCGGTGACGGCGGTGATCTCGCCGAGAAGGAAGCGGAAGGTGTCGATGAAGTGGACGCCGGTCTCGCGCACGAGAAAGCGCGGCATGGTGCGAAAGTACGGCTGCCGCGCCAGATAGGCGTCCGCCCCCTGGCCGTCGCCGGGGCGGTGGCGGAAGGCGACCTGCACCGGCGCGCCGACGCGCCCGGCGTCGAGCGCCGCGCGCGCGGCCCGGTGCCACGGCTGGAAGCGGAAGTTCTCGTGGACGATCAGCCGGACCCCGGCGGCCTCGGCGCCGGCGACCGCCGCCTCGGCCTCGGCGAGCGATGGGCAGAACGGCTTCTGGCACACCGCGTCGACGCCGCGCTCGGCGGCGAGGGCGATCAGCGCCGGCTGCGCCCCGGGCGGCACGACGATGTCGAGGAGGTCGGGACGCACCGCGTCGAGCATCGCCGCGACGTCGGCGAAGGCGCGTGGCACCCGCCAGCGGCCGGCGAGCGCCTCGGCGCGGCCGAGGTCCGGGTCGGCGACCGCCACCGGCTCGGCGTCGGCGAGCCGCGCCCACGCGGCGAGGTGGAAGCGCGCGTAGTGGCCGGCCCCGGCGACCGCGACGCGGACGGGCGGCATCCGTCAGGCGGGCGCGGCGGCGGGCGCGGCATCGGGCGCGAGCACGCGCCGGAGCTTCGCCACGGCCGCGTCGGGGCTCGTCAGCACCGGGCGGTCGACGACGGCGCGGACCGCGGGCGCGGCGCGCGAGGTCGAGAAGTGCGCGAGCAGGATCGCGTCGCAATGGGCGAGCCGCGGCGCATACTCGGCGACGAGACGGTCGTGGGTGGCGGCGTCGCCGGCCTTGAGCGCGTCGAGGGCGTCCGGCACCAGCACGGTCTCGAGCGTCGCGGCGGCGCCGGTGCGGGCGCGCTCCTCGGCGAACTCGGCCTCCATGCCGGCGACGCTCGGCCCGAAGGTCGCGAGCATCCCGAGCCGCGTCCCCTCGCCCATCGCCGCCTCGAACATCGCCTCGTTCGGCTTCAGGACCGGCACCGCCAGCCGCGCCGCCGCCGCCGCGATCGCCGCGCCGAAGGCCGAGCAGGTGAAGAGGACGCCCGCGCCCCCGGCGAGGAGGCCGTAGTCGGCGAGCGCCCCGATCCGCGCGGTCATGGCGTCGGTCAGCACCCCGTCGCGGGCACGGTCGGGCGAGAGCGACGCGTCGAGGATGTCGATCGGCCCGGCCTCGGGCCAGAGCGCCCGGAACGCCGCATGCACCGGCGCGATCGCCGGGGTGACGGCGTGGATCAGCGCCACCCGCGGGCCGGAGCCGGGCTCAGTCGCCATTCGGCAGCCCGAGCCGCTCGATCAGCGCCTCGACCTCGCGCGCCCAGCGCCGCTTGTGCAGGCGGTGGATGTCGAGCGCCATCTCGACGTCCATGCGGCGGATCGCCTCGACGGTCGCCGCGTGGCTCGACGTCGACTTGCGCGGCTTCATGCGCAGCTCGAGCGTCTTGACGCGGAAGCGGTGGGCCTTGTCGAGGAAGGTCATCGCCACCGACTCGAGGTGGCGGTTGCCGGCGAGCTCGATGACCAGCCGGTGGAAGCCGTAGTC
Organism: uncultured Rhodovulum sp.; assembly: GCA_964511815.1. Classification (GTDB taxonomy): domain Bacteria; phylum Pseudomonadota; class Alphaproteobacteria; order Rhodobacterales; family Rhodobacteraceae; genus Amaricoccus. The sequence continues at coordinate 6,108 of CAZEGY010000112.1, read as the reverse complement.
GGCCGCCGCCCAGCCGTGCACGTCGTCGCGGGCGAGGGCCTCGTCCATCCCGGCGATCGTCGCGTCGAGCCGCGCCATGTCCTCGGGCGCCACCCCGCGGGTGGCGAGGCGCTCGACCGCCTGGAGCTCGAGGCACTCGAGCACCTCGTTCACCTCGATCACGTCGCGGCGGGTGAGCTCGCGCACGCGGATGCCGCGGCGCGGGGTGATCTGGACGAAGCCCTCCTGCTCGAGCCGGACGAGGGCCTCGCGCACCGGCGTGCGGCTCATCCCGAGGCGGACGGCGAGCTCCTCCTCGAGCCACTGGCTCGCCGGCAGGAGGTCGCCCTCGATGATCTCGCGCTTCAGGTCGGCGTAGGCGAGCTCGCCCATCGGCCTGCGCTGGCCGTCCTCCGCGACGACGGGCGCGGGGTCGGGTCCGGGGTCAGGATCGGGCGGAAGCACGGTCATTTGCCCAAAGACTAGCGAGCGCGTCCGCGATTGACAAGAACATCGAAAGGGTTTATGCGTCCGCAAAAAATCACTACGCATTGGTTAGGGGGATATAATGCATACGCGTTCAGCAGGCATTCTGCCAAGCATTCTGGCGGTGATGGCGATCCTCGGCGGCGCCGGCCCGGCGCTGTCCGAGACGGTGCGCTTCACCCTCGGCACCACCAACGGCGCCGAGGATCTCTCGACCCGGGCGATGGACCGCTGGCGGCAGGCGATGGAGGAGCGGTCGGGCGGCGAGCTCGTCATGGAGATCTCGGCCGGCGGCGCCCTCGGCGGCGACCAGGAGCTGCTCCAGCAGCTCGCCACCGACGAGATCCAGGCCCACATCGCCGGGCCGGTGGTGCTGCACCGGCTGGTGCCCAAGTACCAGTGCCTCGAGGCCGAGTACGTCTACGAGGACGAGGCCCACGGCTTCAAGGTCTGGCGCGGCGCCCTCGGCCAGGAGGTCTCCGACGCGCTGAAGGAGCAGTACGGTATCGAGATCGCCGCCGTCGGCGCCCGCGGCGCCCGCCAGCTCACCTCGAACGTCCCGGTGCGCACCCCGGCCGACCTCAAGGGCGTCAAGGTGCGGGTGACGAACCCGCTCCGGGCCGAGATCTTCGAGGCCTATGGCGCCCTCCCCGGCAGTCTGCCGGTCTCCGAGCTCTACGGCGCGCTGCTCCAGGGGGTGTTCGACGCCCAGGAGAACCCGATCCCGACGATCTACGGCGACCGCTACTACGAGGTGCAGAAGTACATCGACCTCACCGGCCACGTCCAGAGCTACAACGTCGTCAGCGTCAACAGCGCGTTCGTCGACGGCCTCTCGCCCGAGCATCGCCAGATCTTCGACGATACGCTCGCCGACGCGATCGCATGGCTCGACGCCGCCGTCGCGTCGGACACCGGCACCCTCGTCGAGAAGATGCAGGCCGAGCGCGGCATCGAGGTCATCGAGCCCGACGTCGCGGCCTTCCTCGAGATCGCCCGCCCGATCGTCGAGAATTTCGCCGCCGAGAACTGCCGGCCCGGCCTCCTCGACGACGTGAAGGCGGCGGCCGCGGAGTGATGCGGCCCGAGGCGAACGACAGCCCGGTCGTCGACCAGAACGACGCGGGGCCGCACGAGCCGGCCCCGACCACCGGCCCGCTCGAGCCGCTCGCGAAGGTGCTCGAGGCCGTCGCCCTCGTCATCTTCGTCGCGATGATGCTGACGACGCTCTTCCAGGTCGTCTCGCGCTTCGCCTACATCCCGGCGATCTGGACCGAGGAGCTCGCGCGCATCCTCTTCGTCGTCTCCTCGCTCCTCGCCATCGCCGTCTGCGTGCGCCGCCGCGAGCACATCATCGTCGACTACTTCCTCGGCGAGATGACCCCGCCGACCCGGCGCCGGGTCGTCCTCGCCTCCGACGTGCTCGTCCTCGTCCTCCTCGTCGTCTGGCTTCGCGGCGCGGTCCGCCTCTACGCCCTCAACGCCAGCGCCGCCTACGTCACCGTGCCGTGGATCCGCGTCCAGCACGTCTTCGCGGTCGAGATCGTCGCCATCGTCGCGATGATGCTCTTCGTTCTCGGCGACATGGCGGCGCGGGCGCGCGAGGCCCGCAACGGGAGGGCGCCGCGATGATGACGGCCGGCGTCACCCTCGCCCTCGCCCTCGCGCTCATCTGCCTCGGGATGCCGGTCGGCTTCGCCGCCGGCGTCGCCAGCCTCGGCGGCGCCGCCTGGTTCTTCGGCGACCTCTTCGACCCGCGGGTCGCGACGCTCCTCGCGCGGACCTCGATCGACAAGATGAGCGACTTCCTGCTCCTCGCCATCCCGTTCTTCCTCTTCGCCGGGCGGCTGATGAACACCGGCGGCATCACCGAGCGGCTGTTCGGCTTCGTCTCGCTCCTCGTCCGCCCGGTGCGCGGCGGGCTCGGCCACGCGAACGTCCTCGCCTCGATGTTCTTCGCCGGCATGTCGGGCTCGGCGACCGCCGACGCGGTCGGGCTCGGGATGATCGAGATCAAGGCGATGGAGCTCGAGGGCTACGACAGGCGCTTCTCGGTCGGGGTCACCGCCGCCTCCGCGCTGCTCAGCCCGATCATCCCGCCGTCGATCGTCCTCGTCGCCTTCGCGGTGCAGGCGCAGGTCTCGGTCGCGGCGCTGTTCTTCGCCGCGATCGTGCCCGGGGTGCTGATGGCGCTGACCTTCATGGCCTGGGTCGGTGTCGCCGCCCACCGCTACGGCTTCCCCAAGGGGCCGATCGCCGGCCTCGGCGAGCTGTGGCGCGGCTTCCGCGGCTCGATCCTCGCGCTCCTGACGCCGGCGATCATCCTCACCGGCATCTATTCGGGCCTCTTCACCCCGACCGAGGCGGCGGCGGTCGCGGCGGTCTACGCGCTCTTCATCACCACCCTCGTCTACCGCGAGATCGGCGCGGCGCGGGTGCTCGCCGAGCTCCGCGGCACCCTCGTCGACACCGCCGTCATCATGCTGATCATCGCCTTCACCTCGACGCTCGGGGTCGTGCTCATCCGCAGCGGCCTGCCGGGCGAGCTCGCGCGGATGCTCGCGAGCCTGACCACGAGCCCGACGATGCTCATGTTCCTCCTCCTCGTGCTCTGGCTCGTCGTCGGCTGCTTCATGGCCCAGACCCCGGCGATCCTGATCCTGACCCCGATCCTGATGCCGATCGCCGGGCAGTTCGGCATCAACGAGCTCTACTTCGGCGTCATCATGGCGCTGGCGCTCACCATCGGGCTCCTGACCCCGCCGGTCGGGATGGTGCTCTACGCCCTCGTCCGGGTGACCGGCCTCTCCTTCGCCGACCTCGTGCGGGTCTCCTATCCCTACGTGATCCTCCTCGTCCTGCTGACCGCGGTCCTCATCGTCTTCCCCGAGCTCACGCTCTTCCTGCCACGGGCGCTCGGCTACGCCGACGCGAACTAGAGACCTCCATGCACATCCTGCTCCTGCCCGGCGACGGCATCGGCCCCGAGATCACCGACGCCACCCGCACCGTGCTCGAGGCGGCCGGGGCGAAGTCCGGGCTGCCGCTCTCCTTCGAGAGCCGCGACATCGGCTTCGCCGCCCTCGCCGCGACCGGCACGACGCTGCCGGACGGCGTGCTCGAGCGCATCCGCGAGGTCGACGGCACCGTCCTCGGCCCGATCGGCCACCTCGACTACCCGCCGCGCGACCGGGGCGGCGTCAACGTCTCCGCCGCGGTCCGGGTCAAGCTCGACCTCTACGCCAACGTCCGCCCGGCGCGGACGCGCGAGGGCGTGCCGCGGGTCGGGCGCGACATGGACCTCGTCATCGTCCGCGAGTGCACCGAGGGCATGTACCCCGACCGCAACATGGTCCTCGGCCACGCCGAGTTCATGCCGACGAGCGACGTCTCGCTGTCGATCCGCAAGATCACCCGCCCCGCCTGCCGGCGCATCGCCCGCTGGGCGTTCGAGCTGGCGCGGACGCGGCGCCGGAAGGTGACGGCGATTCACAAGGCCAACAACTTCATCGTCACCGACGGCCTCTTCCTCGAGGAGGTCCGCGCCGTCGCCGCCGAGTTCCCCGACGTGACCCTCGACGAGCTCATCGTCGACGCCGCCGCCGCCTGGCTCGTCCGCGAGCCGTCGCGCTTCGACGTCATCGTCTCGACCAACTTCTACTGCGACATCCTCTCCGACCTCGCCTCCGAGCTCTCGGGCGGGCTCGGGCTCGCCGGGTCGGTCAACGCCAACGACACCCACTGCGTCGCCCAGGCCCAGCACGGCTCCGCCCCCGACATCGCCGGCGCCGACAGGGCGAACCCGACCTCGCTCGTCCTCTCCGCGGCGATGCTCCTCGACTGGTACGCCGCCCGCGCCCGCGACGCCCGCGCCGCCGCCGCGGCGGCGGCGATCCACGCCGCCGTCGACGCCTGCCTCGCCGACCCCGCCCGGCGCACCGCCGACCTCGGCGGGGCCCTCGGGACCGCGGCCTTCGCCCGGGCGGTGGCGGACGCCCTGTGACCGGGGCGGCCAGGGAGTCGGACGCAGAGCCGGCCCGGGAGCCCCCCCGGGAGCCGGGCGCGGAGCCGGAGGGCGCCCTCGCGACGTGGGACTGCCACGTCCACGTCTTCGAGCCCGGCGTCGCCTTCGCGCCGCTCCGCCCCTACACCCCGGCGCCGGCCCCGGTGGCGGCGCTCCGCGCCCACCTCGCCGCGGTCGGCGCCGGCCACGCCGTCCTCGTGCAGGCGAGCCCCCACGGCGACGACAACTCCGGCGTCCTCGCCGCCCTCGACCGGCTCGGCCCCGGGCACCGCGCGGTGATCGCCCCCGCCCCCGGCCTCGACCCGCGCGCCCTCGCCGCACTCCGCGCCCGCGGCGTCCGCGGCCTGCGCCTGAACCCGATGGGCCGCTTCGCCCGCGCCGACCCCGCCATGCGCACCCGCCTCGCCGCGGTCGCACGGCGCGCGGCCGATGCCGGGCTCGTCGTCGAGATCGCCGCCTCCGCCGAGGCGATCGAGGCCGCCGCGCCCGAGATCGCCGCCCTCCCCTGCCCACTCGTCCTCCCCCACCTCGCCGACCTCGCCGCGCCCGGTCTCTGCGGCGACCGGCGGAAGCGGCTCGTCGAGCTCCTCGCCCGCCACCGGGTGTGGGTGAAGCTCTCGGGCTTCGACCGCTACCCGCCCGCGGCCGCCGCCGAGGCCGCCGCCCTCCTCGCCGAGGCCCTGCCCGACCGGCTGGTCTGGGGATCGGACTGGCCGCACACCCCGTTCCACGACGGCGTCCCCGTCCGCGACGACCGCCCGACCCCGGCGCGCCGCGTCGACGACGCCGCCCTCAAGGCCCGGGTCGCCGCCGGCCTCGGCGCCGCGGCGGCCGTCGCCTTCGCCCGGAACCCCCGCGCCCTCTACGCCTGACGCGGGCGGCCGGCCGCCCGCGCCTCGCCCACGTCTCAAACGAAGCGGGCAATGTCGAAATTCGCCAACGGTCCCCCCGCGGCGTCGCTATCATGGGGCGGTACAGGGTGCCGTCCGGGGAGGGACGGAGAATTGGGAAGCCGGTGCGAGGCCGGCGCTGCCCCCGCAACGGTGACGGAGGACCGAGCGCGGCGAAAGGCCACCGGGGCGACGACGCCCCGGCAAGGCGTCGCGCCGGCCGCAAGGCCCCTCCGGAGCCCGGAAACCGGCCCTGGACGTCGTCAACCGCGGGTGGCGGTGCAGACGGTCGCCGACCGGCCCCCGCGGGGCCGGGACGCAACCGTCGGCCGCCCCCCGCACGAGGAAGCAGGATACGCCGCCCCGATGCGGCAGGAGAAAGCCACCATGTTCGCCGAGTCGACGGCCCGCGCGCTGTTGCAGTCTCGTCTCCCCGATCACGCGCTGCCGCGCGCCTTCTACACCGATCCCGGGCTCCTCGAGCTCGACCTCGCCGAGGTCTGGTACCGGGACTGGCTCTTCGCGATCCCCGCCTGCGAGATCCCGAAGACCGGCAACTTCGTCACCCTGCAGGTCGGCGAATACCCCGTGCTGATCGTCCGCGGCGCCGACGGGACGATCCGGGCGTTCCACAACTCCTGCCGCCACCGCGGCAGCCGGGTCTGCACCGCGCTCAAGGGCTCGGCGCCGAAGCTCGTCTGCCCCTACCACCAGTGGACCTACGAGCTC
>CAZEGY010000111.1:1740-9132 GCA_964511815.1 uncultured Rhodovulum sp. | reverse complement strand
GCTGCCGGGCTCGATCGACGCGACGCGGGAGCTCCTCGCCGGGGCGGGCTACGTCGCCGGGCGCGGGCTGTCGACGGTGGTCTACCTCGCGCTGAAGCTCGGGCGCCCGCTCTTTCTCGAGGGCGAGGCCGGGGTCGGCAAGACCGAGATCGCCAAGGCGCTCTCGGCGGCGCTCGGGCGCAAGCTCATCCGCCTCCAGTGCTACGAGGGCCTCGACGCGGCGAGTGCCGTCTACGAGTGGAACTTCCCCGCCCAGATGGTGGCGATCCGCACCGCGGAGGCCACCGGCGGCGCCGACCGCGACGCGCTGACCGAGGAGCTCTTCTCCGGCCGCTACCTGATCCGCCGGCCGCTCCTCGAGGCGATGGAGCCGCACGTCGAGGGGCCGCCGGTCCTGCTCATCGACGAGCTCGACCGGACAGACGAGCCGTTCGAGGCCTTCCTCCTCGAGGCCCTCTCCGACTTCCAGGTGACGATCCCCGAGCTCGGGACGATCCGGGCCGAGGAAGCCCCGATCGTCATCCTCACCTCCAACCGCACCCGCGAGGTTCACGACGCGCTGAAGCGCCGCTGCCTCTATCACTGGGTCGAGTACCCGTCCTTCGACCGCGAGCTCGCGATCCTGCGCGCCCGGGCGCCGGAGGCGACCGAGGCGCTGTCGCGCGAGGTCGTCGCCTTCGTCCAGCGGCTGCGGCAGGAGGATCTCTTCAAGAAGCCGGGCGTCGCCGAGACCATCGACTGGGCGAAGTGCCTCGTCGCGCTCGATGCCATCGCGCTCTCGCCGCAGGTGATCGCCGACACGCTCGGCGCCCTCCTCAAGTACCAGGACGACATCGCCCGGATGCAGGGCTCCGAGGCCAAGCGCATCCTCGACCAGGCCAAGGCCGAGCTCGGGCCGGTCTGAACGGCCCGCGACCGGCTCCAAGCCCGGCCCCCTCCCCCCCGTTAACGGGTATGCGAATTTGGTTAACGCGACAGGGATATCCGATAAAAATCAGCGGGTTGACCCTCGTCACGCGCGCGTGACGCCGTGCGGTGGGACGCCTCTCGCGCACCTCCCGCGCCGTTCGCCGGGGGCTCTCTGATGGCCGGGGGAGGCGGGCGCCCGGCGCTGTCGGTCCCCGAGGACGGCAAGCTCGTCGACAACATCGCCCACTTCGCCCGGGCGCTGCGGCGGGCCGGGGTGCCGGTCGGGACCGGGCGGGTGATCGACGCGATCCGCGCCGTCGAGGCGGTGGGCTTCGGCGACCGCCGCGACTTCTACCACACCCTCGAGGCCTGCTTCGTGTCGCGCCCCGAGCAGCGCCCGGTCTTCGCGCAGGTCTTCCGGCTGTTCTGGCGCGACCCGCAGTTCCTCGAGCACATGATCAGCCTCTTGTCGCCGATGGTGCGCGGCCTGAACGAGCGCCCCGACCCGCAGGCGGCCGAGCGGCGGGCGGCGGAGGCGCTCGTCGACGCCGAGGCGCCCGAGCGCCGCGAGGAGACCGAGGGCGAGGAGGTCGAGGTCGACGCGACGCTGAGCTTCTCGGCGGCCGAGCGCCTGCGCGCGATGGACTTCGAGCAGATGTCGGCGGCCGAGCTCGCTGCGGCGCGGCGGGCGATCGCGCGGATCGCGCTCCCCGTCCGCCCGATCGCGAGCCGGCGGACGCGGGCCGATCGCGACGGCCGGCTGCCGGACTGGCGCGGGACGATGCGGGCGGCGCTGCGCTCGGGCGGCGACGTGCAGGGGCTCGCCATGCGGGCGCGGCGGACGCGCTGGCCGAACCTCGTGGCGCTCTGCGACATCTCCGGCTCGATGTCCTCCTACAGCCGGATGCTCCTGCACTTCCTCCATGCCGCGGCGAACGCGCGCGGGGCGGGATGGGCGCGGGTCCACGCCTTCACCTTCGGCACGCGGCTCACCAACATCACCCGCCACCTCCGCCAGCGCGACGTCGACGCCGCCCTCGCCGCCGCCGGCCGCGAGGCGCTCGACTGGGAGGGCGGGACCCGCATCGGCGAGGCGCTCCACGTCTTCAACCGCGACTGGTCGCGGCGGGTCATGAGCCAGGGGGCGGTGGTCCTGCTCATCACCGACGGGCTCGACCGCGACGATCCCGGGCGGCTCGCCCGCGAGATGGAGCGCCTCCACCTCTCGGCGCGCCGGGTGATCTGGCTGAACCCGCTCCTGCGCTGGGACGGCTTCGCGCCGAAGGCGCGCGGCATCCGGGCGATCCTGCCGCACGTCGACAGCTTCCGGTCCTGCCACAACCTCGCCTCGCTCGACGACCTCGCGAGCGCCCTGAGCGGCCCGGCCGATCTCGGCGAGCTCGACCGGATCAGGCGGCTGGTGGCGGGGTAGGGGGCTCCCCCGGCCGCGGCTGCCCGCCGCTCAGTCGACCCTGACGGCCTCGGCAGCGAGGAGGAAGCGCGGATCGGCCGCGTCCCTGATGAACGCCGCCGCCTGCGACGCGGCGGCGGAGACGGCGAAGGCGCTCGTCAGGCGGCCGCGCTCGATCGCGCCGCACCGTTCGACGACGTCGCGGTAGGCGGGATAGAGCGCCGTCGTCACCACGAAGGGCGGGAGCCCGGCCCGGGCGAGAACGTAGCTCGCGAGGAGCGCCGCGGTGCGGCTGTTGCCCTCGATGAAGAGCTGGGGATGGGAGACCACCTGGACGAAGATCCCGGCGGCGAGCGCGACGGGGGGCTGCTCGCGATAGCGTTCGAGCCAGCCGAAGAGCGCGCCGACGCCGGCGTCGGGGCGGTCGTAGAACCAGCGCTCGGTCTCGGCGATGTGGCCGGAGAACTGCACGCGCCGCTCGGGCGTGACCCCGCAGAGGACGCGGTGGTTGAGCTCGAGCAGCGCGGCGCTCGCGCCGTACCGGAAGATCTCGACCCGGTCGGCGAGCAGGGTGTCGACGAAGCGATAGCCCTCGCCGATGCGGCGGAGCGCGTCCGCCGTCATCGGTTCCTCGGACCCCGAGGCGTCGATCGCGACGCGCGGCGCCCGGCCGAGATCGGCGAGCGCCGCGTCGATCGCGGCGATGTTCAGGCGCGCCCAGGACACCAGCGCGTCTCCTGCGACTGCGTGACGGATCAGCTGAACTCGCCGGAGATGTAGCGCTTGGTGAGGTCCTCGCGCGGGTCCTCGAAGATCTGCCGGGTCGGCCCCGCCTCGCAGAGAAATCCGGTGCGGCCGCCGGCCGAGATGTCGACCGAGTAGAAGGCGGTGGTGTCGGCGACGCGCATCGCCTGCTGCATGTTGTGGGTGACGATCGCCACCGTGTAGTCCTTCTTCAGGTCGAGCATCAGCTCCTCGATGATCCGCGTCGCAATCGGATCGAGCGCCGAGCAGGGTTCGTCCATGAGCAGGACCGTCGGCTCGGTGGCGATGGCGCGGGCGATGCACAGGCGCTGCTGCTGGCCGCCGGAGAGGGCGAGGCCGTTCTGCTTGAGCTTGTCCTTGACCTCGTCCCACAGGCCGGCGCGGCGCAGCGCGTACTCGACCCGCTGCTGGTAGTCGCCGCGGTAGCGGTTGAGGCGCAGGCCGAAGGCGACGTTCTCGAAGATCGACATCGAGAACGGGTTCGGCTGCTGGAAGACCATGCCGATGTGGCGCCGCACCACCACCGGGTCGATGTTGCGGGCGTAGATGTCCTGGCCGAGGAAGCGGACGTGGCCCTCGAGGCTGAACGTCGGGATCAGGTCGTTCATGCGATTGAGCGAGCGCAGCACCGTCGACTTGCCGCAGCCCGAGGGGCCGATGAAGCCGGTGATCTTGTTCTTCTCGATCGGGATGTGGCTGTCCCGCACCGCGAGGAACTTGCCGTAGTGGATCTTGTCGATGCGGACGTCGATCGCGGGCTCGACGGCGCTGGCGGGGACCGGGCGGGTCTTGGTGTCGGCGAAGTCTTCGACGAGGGTCATGGGATCAAACCTTCCTGGTGCCGACAATCCGGCTGGCAATGTTGAAGACGAGCACGATGAGAACGAGGACCAGCGACGCCGCCCATGCGAGCTCGATCTGGTTCTGGAACGGCATGCCCGAGAAGTTGTAGATCAGGATCGCGAGCGACGCCGTCGGCTCGGTGAAGCTGCCGATCCAGTAGTTGGAGAAGAGCGCGGTGAAGAGCAGCGGCGCGGATTCTCCCGTGGCGCCGGCGACCGCCAGCATGATGCCGGTGAGGATGCCGGGCGCCGCGGTCGGCAGCACCACCTTCCACACCACCTGGGTCTCGGTGCAGCCCATGCCGTGGGCGGCGTCCTTCATCCGCTGCGGCACCATGCGCACCGCCTGCTCGGCGGTCAGCATCACCGTCGGCAGCATCAGCACCGAGAGCGCGACGCCGCCGGCGATCGCCGAGTAGGTGCCCATGGCGAGCACCAGCCAGGCGTAGACGAAGACGCCGGCGAGGATCGACGGGAAGCCCGTCAGGATCTTGGCGATGAAGCGCGTCGCGTCGGCGAGCCGGCTGTCGGGGGCGATCGCCCCGAGGAAGACCCCGCCGAGGATGCCGAAGGGCACCGAGACCGCCGAGGCGATCAGCACCATGACGACGGTGCCGACGATCGCGTTGCCGAAGCCGCCGCCCGGCTCCAGCCCGGCGGGGGGGAGCTCGGTGAAGAGCTCGACGCCGATCCGGGCACCGCCGCGGAGGACGAGCATGGTCAGGACCGAGATCAGCGGCACGGCAGCGAGGAGCGAGACGGCCCAGAGGAGGATGGTCAGCACCGTGTTGCGCAGCGACCGCCGGTCGCTGAACGAGTGGCGCAGGTCCGGGATGGTCGGGGCCGTCGCGCCGGCGAGGCGGGGGATGTCGTGGGCGACGGCCATCGTCAGCTCACTTTCTGCTTCGAGGAGAAGGCCATGATCACCGTGCCGATCATGTTGACGAGAAGCGTGATCGCGAGCAGCACGATCGCGGCGTACATCAGCGCCTCGACCTCGACGCCGCCGGCCTCGGGGAACTGCGAGGCGAGGAGCGAGGCGAGGGTGTTCGCCGGGGCGAACAGCGACCAGCTGATCTGGTTCGAGTTGCCGATGAGCATGGCGAGCGCCATCGTCTCGCCGAGGGCGCGGCCGAAGCCGAGGACGAGGCTCGCGAAGATCCCCGACGAGGCGGTCGGCAGCATCACCTTCATGATCGCCTCCCAGCGGGTCGTGCCCAGGCCGTAGGCGGCTTCCTTGGTCTTGAAGGGGATGAGCGAGAAGGCGTCCTGGCTGATCGCCGCGACCGTCGGCAGCACCATGATCGCGAGCACGATCACCGCCGGCGCGAGGCCGGGACCGGAGAGCGAGGTCGAGAACGGCGGGAACCAGCCGAAGACGTCGTGGAGCCACGCCGCGACCGGGCGCAGCGCCGGGATGACGACGTAGATGCCCCAGAGGCCGTAGACCACCGACGGGATCGCCGCGAGCATCTCGATCACGGTGCGGAAGATGCGGGCGAGTCGGGCGTCGAGGAAGCCCTGGGTGAGGAAGATCGCGACGCCGATGCCGAAGAACCCGGCGATGACGAGCGCAAGGATCGAGCTGTAGAGCGTGCCCCAGATCTCGGCGAGGACGCCGAACTCGCCCCGCTGGGGGTCCCAGACCGCGCTGGTGAGAAAGCCGAGGCCGTGGGCCTGCATCGCCGGCGCCGCCTGCCCGCCGATCTTCCACAGGATGTAGGCGAGCAGCAGGATCACGAGCGAGCCGACCGCGTAGGTGAGGCTGCGGAAGGCGCGGTCGGCGAGGATCTCGCCTTGCGACGGTGGCTTCGAGATCGAGCCGTCCGTGGCGAACTGGGGGGTGGAGGTCATCTCGGTCCTCGGGAAGGGGAAAGGCCGCCGGTGTCCCCGGCGGCCGTGCGGTTGGGTCCCGGCCGGGCGGTCAGGCGCCGGCGCCGATGTCCTCGGCCGCGGCGCGGACCTTCTCGATCACCTCCTCGGGCATCGGGATGTAGCCGAGCTCCTCGGCCATCGCCTGGCCGTCGGTGAGGCCGTACTCGATCATCGCCTTGATCGCCTGGACCTTGGTCGCGTCCTGGCCGGTCTCCGGGAAGATCAGCCAGGTGAAGGTCGCGATCGGGTAGGCGCCCTCGCCGGCCGGATCGGTGATGAAGGCGCGCATGTGCTCGTCGAACTCGGCCGAGGCGAGCGCGCGGGCGCCGCCCTCGCCGCCCGGGGCGACGTAGTGGCCGGCGGCGTTCTCGAGCGTCGCCATCGGGGTGCCGGTGAGCTTGCCATAGCCGTACTCGATGTAGCCGATCGCGCCCGGGGTCTGCATGACGGTCGCGGTGATGCCGTCGTTCTTCGGCGCCTTCACGATCTTGTCGGAGGCCGGCCACTGCACCGAACTGCCGGCGCCGGGGCCGTTCTTGAAGGCCTCGTCGATGGCGGCGAGGTGGCTCGTGAAGTTGAAGGTCGTGCCCGACGAGTCGGAGCGGACGACGACGGTGATCGGCATGTCGGGCAGCTCGACGCCTTCGTTGGCGGCGGCGATCTTCTCGTCGTTCCAGGTGGTGATCGTGCCGTTGAAGATCTCGGGGTAGACGTCGCGCGGCAGCTTGAGCTCGGTCACGCCGGGGAGGTTGTAGGCGATGACGATCTCGCCGGCGGTCATCGGCAGCAGCACGACGCCCGAGTCGACGGCGGCGATCTGCTCGTCGCTCATCGCCGAGTCGGAGGCGGCGAAGTCCACGACCTTGTTGGTGAAGTCCTGGATGCCCGCGCCCGAGCCCTTCGACTGGTAGTCGACGGTGATGCCGTCCGACTTCGAGCCGAAGTCCTTGAACCAGGCGGAGTAGAGCGGGAAGGGGAAGCTCGCGCCCGAGCCCGTCAGGCGGACGTCGTCGGCGAAGGCCGGGGCGGAAAGCGCGATCGCCGCGGCGAGGGCGATGGCACCGAAGGGCTTGTTCATGTCAAAAGGCTCCGAAGACCGGGGATCGTTCGGGGCGCTTATGACTCCTTAACGAGACAGCTTTGTGACAGGTGCGACGCTGTCACGTCGCACCCGTCATGCGCTCGGCGCATGGCTCAGTTGGGCATCTTGATGACGGATTCGCGACGCCCGTCGGTGACGCGCACCGAGTCGCTGCCGATCGCGGCGATCTGGAGGCCCTGGACGCTGTCGCCCGCGCTCACCTTCTGGATCTTGCCGTTCGGCGTCTGGATGAGGGCGCTGCGGCCGTCGCTGCCGCCGAAGATGCCGACGAGGGCGAGGTCGCCCTTCTTCGGCGTCGACGAGCGGTTGCCGAGGCTCGCGAAGCCGGCCGCCGCCGAGCCGAGGCGGCGGACGGTGCCCGGCTCCTTCGCCGGCGCGACCGCGGCGACGCGAACCGGCGCGGCCGCCGGCTTCGCCGTCCGCGCCGGGGCGGAGGCGACGCGGGCGGGCTTCGGCTCGGCGCGGACGACGCGCTGGACGGCGGGCTG
>CAZEGY010000111.1:0-1640 GCA_964511815.1 uncultured Rhodovulum sp. | reverse complement strand
ACGGCGGGCTGCGGCGCGGGCTTGACGACCGGGGACGCCACCACCGGCTTGACCGCGGCCTTCGGCGCCGGAGCGACGACGCGCGGGGCGACGGCGACCGGCGCCGGGGCCTTCGGAGCGACCGGCTTCGGAGCCGCGGGCTTCGGGGCCGCGGTCCTCGGAGCGATGGCGGGGATCTCCCGCGGCACGGCGGTGCGGATGTCGTCCGGCCGTGCGAGGGGGGTCAGCACCGCGGCGGCGATGACCGCGTCGGTGACGTGGTTGCCGAGCGAGGCGACCCGGACGGGCGCGGCCACGGCCTGCGGCCGCGGCATCGGCCGGCTGCCGATGGCGACCGGCGCCTTCGCGCGCTCCGCGACGGGACTGGCGACCGCGGCGGGCGCGGCCGGCAGGCCGGGGCGCGGCGCCGGCCGCAAGCTCGGGACCGGGCCGAACGCGCCGGCGGAGACCGTGGCGGCCGCGGCCTTCGCCGCCGGGCGGTGCAGCGGGGTCGCCACGTCAGTCAACGGCCGCCGGGCGTCGGGGAGCTCGGCGAGGCGGAGCTCGACGGCGGGCTTGCCCTTGTCCTCGACGGCGACCATCGGAACGTCGCGGGTGCCGACGGTGACGACCGGAGCGTCGGTCGCCGCGGCCGGCAGGATCACCGCCGCCGGCCGCCGCGGCGGCGGGTCGGCGCGGGCGACGCGAAGCGGCGCCGCGCGCGCCCGTTCCGGCGCGGGCGCCGCGGTCGCGACCGCGGACTCGGCTACGGACACGGCCGTTGCCTCGGCCGCGGACTCTATGGGAGCCGGCGTCGCCGGCGCGGCGACGGCGACCACTGCCGGCGCGACGGGCGGCACGGTGGCGACCTCGGGGCGGAGCCCCATCACCAGCAGTGCGACGGCGGCGACGGCGAGGCCGCCGGCGCCGGCGAGGGCGCGGCGGCTGCCGGTCGGGAGCGGGGCCCAACGGCCGCCGAGGCGGGGCGGCGCGGCGAAGCCCTCGAACGCCCCGGCGCCGACGATCGCCGCCGGCCGGAGGCCGACCGAGCCGAGAAGGGCGCGAACCTCGGCGAGGGTGCTGCGGCGCACCGCGGCGGCGGGGACGTGCCCGCCCGCCGTGCGGCGGCCGACGACCGTGGCGAGGGCGTCGGGAGCGACCCCGAGCGCCGCCGCGGCCCGGATGCGCGCGGCGCGCCATTCGGCCCGCGGCGCCCGCCCCTCGGGCTCGACCTGGCCGCGCCAGACCTCCCCGGCCGGCAGGACGACCGTCAGCCGCCCGCCGGCGCGGACCACCTCGGCCGCGAGCCGCCGGAGGTCGGCGCCGAAGCGCTCGGTCCCGGGAGCGGCCGTGCCGACGGGGTCCTCCACGCCGACGCGGGTGAGGACGACGTCGGGATACCCCAACAGAAGCCGGTACTCCGGCTTGCGGATAGAATTGCTGCTCATGCCTGCCCCGATCTTTGTCGAGTGTTTGTGAACGGGAGGATAGCGGCAAAACTTCGCGCGATCCAGTCTCACGTTCACCCTCGCGGAAGTTTTGGTTGCCGCGCCGGCGCGCTTCGGCTCCACATGGCGGGCCGCACGCCCGTTCGGAGGAAACCGATGCGTCTCGCCGCCCTCGCCCCCGCCGCCCTCGCCGTCGCTCTCGCCGCCGCCGCC
>CAZEGY010000110.1:0-9145 GCA_964511815.1 uncultured Rhodovulum sp. | reverse complement strand
CCGAGCCGTAGAGCTTGATGATGTCCATCGTCGCCATCGCGAGGCCGGCGCCGTTGACCATGCAGCCGATCTCGCCGTCGAGGGCGATGTAGTTGAGGTCGAACTTCGAGGCGGCGAGCTCCTTCGGGTCCTCCTCGGTCTCGTCGCGCAGCGCGAGGATGTCCTTGTGGCGGTAGAGGGCGTTCGAGTCGAAGCCCATCTTGGCGTCGAGGCACTTGAGATCGCCGCCGGTCGTCACGATCAGCGGGTTGATCTCGATCATCTCCGCGTCCTTCTCGGTGAAGAGGCGGTAGAGCTTGTCGATGAGATCGACGCACTGCTTGATCTGCCGGCCCTCGAGCCCGAGGGCGAAGGCGACGCGGCGGCCGTGGAAGCCGGAGATGCCCGAGGCCGGGTCGACGGTGAAGGTCAGCACCTTCTCGGGGGTGTTGGCCGCGACCTCCTCGATGTCCATGCCGCCCTCGGTCGAGCAGACGAAGGCGATGCGCGAGGAGACGCGGTCGATGAGCAGCGCGAGGTAGAGCTCGCGGGCGATGTCGGAGCCGTCCTCGATGTAGATGCGGTTGACCGCCTTGCCGGCGGCGCCGGTCTGCTTGGTGACGAGCGTGCGGCCGAGCATCTTCTGGGCCTCGTCGGCGGCCTCCTCGACCGACTTGGTCACGCGGACGCCGCCCTTGTCGCCGGCGGAGGCTTCCTGGAACTTGCCCTTGCCGCGGCCGCCGGCGTGGATCTGGGCCTTGACCACCCAGATCGGGCCGTCGAGCTCGCTCGCCGCGGTCTTGGCCTCGTCGGCCTTCTGGACCACCTGGCCGTCGGAGACGGGAGCCCCGTACTCGCGCAGGAGCTGCTTGGCCTGGTATTCGTGAATGTTCATCGCCGCCGTTCCCTCGTGCCCGGCCGGCGCGTCCTCGGCCGCCGGCCTCGGGCCCTTGGCTACGCCCGCACTCCACGCCATGCAAACGAATTGCGCAACGGATTCAGGTTTGCGGGAGGAAAACCGCAACTCGTGATCACAGTCATTCTGAGTGTGATCACAACGATTGTCAGCGGCCGCCGGTGACGTCGAGAATCGCTCCCGAGGCGTAGCTCGCGGCGTCGGAGGCGAGCCAGAGGATCGCCTCGGCGATCTCCTCGGGCGCGCCGGGGCGGCCGAGGGGGGCGGCGGCGCCGACACGCTCGGCGCGGCCGGGGGTGCCGTTGCGGTCGTGGATCTCGGTGGCGACGACGCCCGGGCGCACGGCGTTGACCCGGATGCCGTCGGGGCCGAGTTCCTTGGCGAGGCCGAGGGTCAGGGTGTCGACCGCGCCCTTGGCGGCGGCGTAGTCGACGTACTCGGCGGGCGCGCCGATGCGCGAGGCGACGGACGAGACGAGGACGAGGGCGCCGCCCGCCCCGCCCCGGCTCCGGCCCATGCGGCGGGCGGCCTCGCGGGCGGTGAGCAGCGCGCCGAGGAGGTTGACGTCGATGACCCGGGTGAGGCGGGCGAGGTCCATGTCGGCGAGGCGGGCCGGCGGCCCGACGATGCCGGCGTTGGCGACGACAGCGCCGGGCGGGCCGAAGGCGGCGGCGGCCGCATCGAAGAGCGCGGCGGTGTCGGCCTCGGAGGCGACGTCGCCGCGGACGGCGATGGCGCGGCCGCCGGCGGCGACGACCGCGGCCGCCGTCGCTTCGGCGGCGGCCGCGTCGCCGGCGTAGTTGACGGTGACGTCCCAGCCGCGGGCGCCCGCCAAGCGGCAGGTCGCGGCACCGATGCCGCGGCCGCCACCGGTGACGAGGACGTGCATCGGCCTCAGGCGAGGGTGGTGTCGATCGCCTTGCAGGCCTCGACGAGGCCCTTCACGGCGTCGACGGACTTGTCGAACATCGCCTTCTCGGCCTTGTTGAGCGAGATCTCGACGACCTTCTCGATGCCGCCGGCACCGATCACCGTCGGGACGCCGACGTACATGCCCTTGAGGCCGTAGGCGTTCTCGACCCAGGCCGCGCAGGGCAGGACGCGCTTCTGGTCCTTGAGATAGGCCTCGGCCATCTCGATGGCGGACGCCGCCGGCGCGTAGAACGCCGAGCCGGTCTTGAGCAGGCCGACGATCTCGGCGCCGCCGTCGCGGGTGCGCTGGACGATGGCGTCGAGCTTCTCCTGGGTGGTCCAGCCCATCGCGACGAGGTCGGGGAGCGGGATGCCGGCGACGGTCGAGTAGCGGGCGAGCGGCACCATCGAATCGCCGTGGCCGCCGAGGACGAAGGCGGTGACGTCCTTGACCGAGACGCCGAACTCGACCGCGAGGAAGTGGCGGAAGCGCGCCGAGTCGAGGATGCCGGCCATGCCGACGACCTTCTCGGCCGGCAGGCCCGAGAACTGGCGCAGCGCCCAGACCATCGCGTCGAGCGGGTTGGTGATGCAGATGACGAAGGCGTTCGGGGCGTGCCTGGCGATACCCTCGCCGACCGACTTCATCACCTTGAGGTTGATGCCGAGCAGGTCGTCGCGGCTCATGCCGGGCTTGCGCGGCACGCCGGCGGTCACGACGCAGACGTCGGCGCCGGCGATGTCCTCGTAGGAGTTGGCGCCGGAAAGGGCGGCGTCGAAGCCGTCGACGGGGGCCGACTCGGCGATGTCGAGCGCCTTGCCCTGGGGCGTGCCCTCGGCGATGTCGAAGAGCACGACGTCGCCGAGCTCCTTCAGCGCGGCGAGGTGGGCGAGCGTGCCCCCGATCTGCCCGGCGCCGATCAGCGCGATCTTCGGTCTTGCCATTGGCCCGTTTCCCCCGTTGAGGTGCGAAATCCGGCTCGTGGCTAGCCCCTCGCGGCCGTTTTCGCAAGTGCGCAATGGAATCCGGGAAGGGCACCCGCCGTGACCCTCGACTTCGTCTTCTTCGCCGCCGCCATCCCGGCGGTGCTGATTTCCGCTGCCTCGAAGGGCGGATTCGGCGGCGGCGCGGGCTTCGCCTCGGCGCCGCTCCTCGCGCTCGCGATGCCGCCGGCGCAGGCGGTCGGGCTGCTGCTGCCGCTCCTGATGCTGATGGATCTGATCTCGCTGCCGCCCTACTGGGGCAGGTGGGAGTGGCGGCACTCGCTGCTGCTGATGGCGGGCGGGATACCGGGGACGCTCCTCGGCTGGTGGGTGTTCGGGTCGATCAGCGCCGACGGGGTGCGGCTCTTCATCGGGCTGACCGCACTCGGCTTCGTCGTCTTCCAGATCGCCCGCTCGCGGGGCTGGCTGAAGCCGCCCGACAGCGATCCCGGCGCGGCGAAGGGCCTGTTCTGGGGGACGGTGACCGGGTTCACCAGCTTCATCAGCCACGCGGGCGGGCCGCCGGCGTCGATGTACCTGCTCGGGCTGAAGCTCGACAAGACCACCTTCCAGGCGTCGACCGTGCTGGTCTTCTGGTGGATCAACCTGATCAAGGTGCCGGCCTACATCGAGGTCGGGATGCTGAACCGCGGGCTCGTGGTCCCGATCCTGCTGCTGGCGCCGATCGCGATCGCCGGGGTCTTCGCGGGCGTCTGGGCGCACAACCGGGTATCGGACCGCTTCTTCTTCGCGCTGACCTATACGCTCCTCGCCGTCACCGGGACGAAGCTGATCTGGGACGCGCTGACCTGAAGCCGGCGGCGCAGGCCGCCGGCAACCTCGCCGCCCGTGCGCGAGCACGGCCATCGGCGAACGGCTCCGGCCGGGTCATGACGCCCGGCGCGAGATCGCTCCCGAGGCCCCGATGGCTAGAACTGCTCGGCGAGCTTGTCCATGCAGGCCTTGGCGACGTTGCGGTCGGGATCGGACGAGCCCGGCATGGTCGCCCAGCCGGTCTTCATCAGCATGTCGCCGCGCTTGTAGCTGGTCTCGTCCTTGAGGCTGGCAAGGGTGGCGAGGGCGTTGGGATCCTGCCGCGACTGCTCGACGCAGACCGGGACGAGCGCCGCGACGACCTCGAGGCGGGCCTGATCGGCCGCCATTTCCCTTGCCGAGCCGCCGGTCACCCAGCCGCCCCACGAGAAGCCGGCAACCGAAATCGCGGCCGCGCCGGCGACGGCACCGAAGAGCGCAGGCTTCAGCCATTCCGGAAAGGTCATTTCTTCCTCCCATGGGGAAATAACTTCCCCTGCCCCTGAAAATAGGGCCGCCGGAGGTCGATTGAAACAAGTTTCGGAAAATAAAACCGTCATGGTTAATTCAGCGGAATTGACGCGTGATCGTTCGGGATCGATCGGCACGATCGCACCGATCAGGGGGTATAATTCGGCATCTCGATCTTTTCAGGGGTCTTGGCGACCCCGGGCCGTGCGCTATCCGGCGGCGGCCGCGTCAGGCGTCGGTGCCGGGGACTGGCTTCGGAGCCTCGTGCCAGCGTTCGCCGGCGGCGAGGAGGCAGGACAGGCCGTCGGGACGGGTGACGAGAATCGTCCAGCTGCCGGTCGTCGCGGAGGCGTAGAGCTCGACGACGCCGTCGCTGCGTGCGGGGCCGACCGAGCGCAGGGTCTCGCCGAAGCGCTCGGCGAGCTTCGCCACCACCTCGCCGCGGGCGGCGCAGGCGCCCCTCCCCGCGGCCTCGGCGTGCGGGGTGCAGGCGAGCAGCGCTATTCCGACGACGGTGCGGGCGAGTTGGGCGGCGAGGGACATGGGCGGGGCTCCGGGGAGGCGACGTGTCCCGCGAAGCCTGTTCCCGATCGACGAACGCAGGGTTAACGAAGCGTTCGCCCGCCGCCGCCCCCGCGCAACACCGGCGAAGAAGCTCGTCCCCGAAGTAAACGCCGACATGAAGGCCGACACGAGAGGACGAAAGGATCTCCAAGAACACCGCCGCGCCGCCGGGCAATACCCAAGCGAAACGCTCGGGTAACGGGTTCGGCAACTTTCGGTCTTGCGCCCGCCCGCGGCGACCGCATAACTCGGGGTGCAGTGCAGCAGGGAGGGGTGCATGCAGCCGGACGCGCATCCGTACCGATCGGTTCTC
The DNA here is from genome assembly GCA_964511815.1 of uncultured Rhodovulum sp. GTDB lineage: Bacteria > Pseudomonadota > Alphaproteobacteria > Rhodobacterales > Rhodobacteraceae > Amaricoccus. The sequence continues at coordinate 4,193 of CAZEGY010000110.1, read as the reverse complement.
TACATGCCCGGCTCGCGCCCGCGGGCGCTCGAGAAGGCCCGCTCGCTGCCTGCCGACGCGCTGATCCTCGACCTCGAGGACGCCGTCGCGCCGTCCGAGAAGGCCAACGCCCGCGCCCTCGTCGCCGAGGCGGTGACCGCGGGCGGCTATGGCGGGCGCAAGCTCCTCGTGCGGGTCAACGGCCTCGACACCGAGTGGGGCATGGACGACTTCGCCCGCGCCTGCGCCGCCGGGCCGGACGCGATCCTGCTGCCGAAGGTCGAGAGCGCCGCCGACATCCAGCGCGCCGCGGCGCTGCTCGTCGAGCACGGCGCCCCGCCGGCGACGACGCTCTGGGCGATGATGGAGACGCCGCGCGGCGCGCTGAACGCCCTCGCCATCGCCGACGCCCACGAGCGGCTCGCCGGGTTCGTGCTCGGGACGAACGACCTCGTGAAGGATCTCGGCGCCGCGCACACCCCCGAGCGGACGCCGCTCGTCGCCAGCCTGTCGCTCTGCCTGCTCGCGGCACGGGCGGCGGGGCTCGTCTGCGTCGACGGGGTCTACAACGCCTTCCAGGACGCCGAGGGCCTGCGCGCCGCCTGCGTGCAGGGACGCGACATGGGCTTCGACGGCAAGTCGCTGATCCATCCCGACCAGCTCGCGGTGGCGAACGAGGTCTTCGCCCCGTCCGAGGCCGACCTCGCGCTCGCGCGCGAGCAGGTCGCGGCCTACGAGGCGGCGACGGCGCGCGGCGAGGGGGTGGCGGTCGTCAACGGCCGCATCGTCGAGAACCTGCACGTCGCCGCGGCGCGGCGGCTCATCGCCCGCGCCGAGGCCATCGCCGGGCTGGAGAGCGGGACGTGACGCTCCTCGTCCTCGGGCTGATCGTCTGGACGGCGGCGCATCTCTTCAAGCGGGTCGCCCCGAACGCGCGGGTCTCGCTCGCGCGGGCGCTCGGCGACGGGCCGTCGAAGGGGGCGATGGCGGCGGCGATCCTCGCCGCGGTCGTGCTGATGGTCGTCGGCTACCGCCGGGCCGGGGTGGCGCCGGTCTACGACCCGCCGTCGTGGGGCCTTCACCTCAACCACCTCCTGATGCTGATCGCGGTCGGGCTCGTCGGCGCCAGCCATTCGAAGAGCCGGGTGCGGGGCTGGCTCAGGAACCCGATGCTGAGCGGCGTCGTCGTCTGGGCGGTCGCGCACCTCCTCGTCAACGGCGACGTCGCCTCGCTGGTGCTCTTCGGGTGGCTCGGGCTGTGGGCGCTCGCCAGCATCCTGGTGATCGACACCGGCGAGCCGGTCAAGCCGGCGCCGGTCGCGTCGGTGGCCGGCGACGTGCGGCTCGCGGTCATCACCCTCGTCGTCTTCGCGGTGATCGTCGCCATTCACACCTGGCTCGGCTACCCGCCGTTTCCGCACTGAGGCGATCCCTTGACCAAGACCCGCGCCGGCAACTTCTTCGAGGACTACAGCGTCGGACAGGTGCTCCGCCACGCGGTGCCGCGCACCGTCACCGAGGGCGACCGCGCGGTCTACACCGCGCTCTACCCGACGCGCTTCGCCCTCGCCTCGTCCGACCCGTTCGCGCAAGCCTGCGGCCTGCCGCGGAGCCCGATCGAGGACGTCGCGGCGTTCCACGTCGTCTTCGGCAAGACCGTGCCCGACGTGAGCCTCAACGCCGTCGCCAACCTCGGCTACGCCGAGGGACGCTTCCTGCTGCCGGTCTATCCCGGCGACACGCTGACGGCGGAGAGCGCGGTGATCGGGCTCCGCGAGACCTCGAACCGCAAGGCCGGCGTCGTCTGGGTGCGGACCGTCGGGAAGAACCAGCGCGGCGAGGACGTGCTGAGCTACTGCCGCTGGGTGATGGTGCGCAAGCGCGACCCCGAGGCCGCGGCCCCGGCGGCGGTGGTGCCGGAGCTCGCCGGGGCGGTGGCGCCGGGCGAGCTCGTGGTGCCGGCGGGGCTCGACTTCTCGGCCTACGACTTCGCGCTCGCCGGCGAGCCGTGGCGGTGGGGCGACTACGCGGTCGGCGAACGCATCGACCACGTCGACCGGGTGACGGTCGAGGAGGCCGAGCACATGCTGGCGACGCGGCTGTGGCAGAACACCGCCAAGGTCCACTTCGACGTGACGGCGCGCGAGGACGGCCGGCGGCTGATCTACGGCGGGCACGTCATCAGCATCGCCCGGGCGCTGTCCTTCAACGGCCTCGCCAACGCCCAGGTGGTGGCGGCGATCAACGCCGGCGCCCACGCCAACCCCTGCCACGCCGGCGACACCGTCGGCGCGTGGAGCGAGGTGCTCGACAAGGCGGAGACCGGCGCGCCCGGGGTCGGCGCCCTGCGCCTGCGGACGGTGGCGACGCGGGCCGGGACGCCGGCCTTCGCGCTCCGCGACGACGACGGCAAGTACCTGCCGGGCGTCCTCCTCGACCTCGACTACTGGGTGCTGGTGCCATGCTGAACGCGACGGCCGACACGTGTGATCACGGGTTTTCAGGCTGTGATCACGTTTTAGATTTGACTTGCATTCGGTCACCGGGAGGTGACAGTAACCCGCATCCGGCCCCTTGCCGCGGTGCAATATCGCGAGTCCGGGGCGCACGAGGCGGCCGGACGCGGAGGCACGAATGGCTGATGTGAACCGGGGCAACCGCCCGCTCTCGCCGCACCTCGAGGTCTACTACTTCAGTCTGACCATGGCGACGTCGATCTTCCACCGCATCACCGGCTGCGGGCTCGCCGTCAGCGGCATCCTCGTCGTCTGGTGGTTCCTCGCCGCGGCGCGCGGACCCGACCACTTCGCCTTCGCCGACTGGCTGCTGACCTCGTGGATCGGCGGGCTCGTCCTCCTGCTCTCGGTGGTCGCGCTCTGGTTCCACTTCTGCAACGGCATCCGTCACCTGATCTGGGACACCGGCGCCGCCTTCGACATCCACGGCCTCAAGCGCGCCGGCCTGACGGTCATCGGCTGCACCGCGGTGCTGACCGTCATCACACTCATCGTGGCCTGGACCTGAGGAGGGAGGCAGCCGATGGCGACCGACACCCACTACCGCACCGACCGCCAGCGCGTCGAAGGCCTCGGCACCGCCCACGAGGGCGTCGGCCACTGGTGGGGCCAGCGCGTCACCGCGATCGCGCTCGCGCCGCTGACCGTGTTCTTCGTCTTCCCGCTCGCCCGCAACCTCGGGTCCGACTGGGAGGCGGTGCGGCTCTCCTACGCCAAGCCGTTCAACGCGATCGTCGCCGCGCTGTTCTTCATCGTCGCCTTCCGGCATCTCCAGTACGGCATCCAGGTCGTCGTCGAGGACTACGTCCACGACAAGCCGCTGAAGACGGCCCTCCTGCTCGCCAACACGATCCTCTGCTGGGCGCTCGCGCTGATCGGGGTCTACGCCGTGGCGCGCCTCGCCTTTTCGGTCTGACGGGAGCCACCTCGAGATGGCAGCTTACACCTTTATCGACCACACCCACGACGTCGTGGTCGTCGGCGCCGGCGGCTCCGGCTTGCGCGCCACCCTCGGCATGGCCGAGCAGGGCCTGCGCACCGCCTGCATCACCAAGGTCTTTCCGACCCGCAGCCACACCGTCGCGGCGCAGGGCGGCATCGCCGCCTCGCTCGGCAACATGGGGCCGGACAGCTGGCAGTGGCACCTCTACGACACGGTGAAGGGCTCGGACTGGCTCGGCGACACCGACGCGATGGAGTACCTCGCGCGGGAGGCGCCGAAGGCGGTCTACGAGCTCGAGCACTATGGCGTGCCGTTCTCGCGCACCGAGGACGGCCGCATCTACCAGCGCCCCTTCGGCGGGCACACGACCGAGTTCGGCGAAGGCCCGCCGGTGCAGCGCACCTGCGCCGCGGCCGACCGCACGGGGCACGCGATCCTGCACACCCTCTACGGACAGAGCGTCCGCCACAACGCCGAGTTCTACATCGAGTATTTCGCCATCGACCTCATCATGTCCGAGGACGGCGTGGTGCAGGGCGTCCTCGCGTGGAAGCTCGACGACGGCACGCTCCACCGCTTCAACGCCAAGATGACGGTGCTCGCGACCGGCGGCTACGGCCGCGCCTACTTCTCGGCGACGAGCGCCCACACCTGCACCGGCGACGGCGGCGGCATGGTGGCGCGGCAGGGGCTGCCGCTCCAGGACATGGAGTTCGTGCAGTTCCACCCGACCGGCATCTACGGCTCGGGCTGCC
>CAZEGY010000109.1:1459-9159 GCA_964511815.1 uncultured Rhodovulum sp. | reverse complement strand
GTCGGGGCGCGGTCAGTCGGGGACGTGGATCACCGGCCGCATCGCCGCCAGCACGGCGTCGGAGAGGTGGCAGAGGACGCGGTGGCCGGACCCCAGCGTGCGGAACGGCGGCAGTTCGGTCTCGCAGAGGTCGCCCGGGACCTGGTGCTTGCGCGGGCACCGGGTCTGGAAGGGGCAGCCGGGCGGCGGCGACACCGCCGAGGGGATGTCGCCCTCGAGGACGATGTGCGCCTTCTCGACGCTGGTGTCGGCGATGGGAACGGCGGAGAGCAGCGCCTCGGTGTAGGGGTGGTAGGGCGGCTCGAAGACCTGCTCGGTCGTGCCGATCTCGACGACGTGCCCGAGGTACATGACCATCACCCGGTCCGAGAGATAGCGCACGATCCCGAGGTCGTGGCTGATGAACAGCAGGGTCGTGCGGTGGGTGCGCTGGATGTCGGCGAGAAGCTCGGTGACCGCCGCCTGCACCGAGACGTCGAGGGCGGAGACCGGCTCGTCGGCGACGACGACGGCGGCGCCGCCGGCGAAGGCGCGGGCGATGCCGATGCGCTGCTTCTGGCCGCCGGAGAGCTGGCGCGGCATCCGCGCGGCGAAAGCGCGGGGCAGGCGCACGAGGTCGAGGAGGGCGTGCATCCGCGACTCGCGCTCGGCGCCGGTGCTGCCGATGCCGAATTTCTCCAGCGTACGAACGATCTGTCGGCCGACGCTCATGCTCGGATTGAGGGTGTCGAACGGGTTCTGGAAGACCATCTGCAACGATGCGACGGTGGCGGTGGCGCGGCGGTCGACCGAGCGCGCGCCGATCTCGATGCCGCCGAGGGTCACGCTGCCGGAGGTCGCGGTCTCGAGGCCGAGGAGGACCTTGGCGAGGGTCGACTTGCCGCAGCCGCTCTCGCCGACGATGGCGAGGGTCTCGGCCTCGCGGGCGTCGAAGGAGACCGACTCGTTGGCCTTCACCACCCGGGTGTCGCCGCCGAAGAGGGCGCTCGAGCCGACCTCGTAGTACTTCTTCAGGCAGTCGACGGAGAGGACGACGTCGCCGATCGGGGCGGGGGCGGGACGGGCCGCGACGTCGGGCGGCGCGGCCCAGTCGATCTCCGGCCAGCGCAGGCAGCGGGTGGCGTGGGTCGCGGTGACGGCCTCCATCGGCACGTCGCCCGCGTCGCAGCGGCCGGCGACGAAGTACGGGCAGCGCGGCCCGAAGTTGCAGCCCCGCGGGCGCTCGTGGGGCAGGGGGAAGCTCCCCGGGATCGGCACGAGCGGGTGGCGGGTGCGGTCGGCGCCGGGGAGGGGGATCGAGCGGAAGAGGCCCCGGGTGTAGGGGTGGCGCATGGCGTCGAAGACCTCGGCGATCGGCCCGGTCTCGACGGCCTCGCCCGAGTACATGACGCAGAGGCGGTCGCAGGTCTCGAGCACGAGGCCGAGGTTGTGGCTGATGAACAGCATCGCCGTGCCGAACTCGCGGCCGAGGCCCTTGACGAGGTCGACGATGCCGGCCTCGACGGTGACGTCGAGTGCCGTCGTCGGCTCGTCGAGGATGAGGAGCGACGGCTTCGACATCAGCGCCATGGCGATGACGATGCGCTGCTGCTGGCCGCCGGAGAGCTGGTGGGGGTAGCTGTCGAGGATGCGTTTCGGGTCGGGGAGGCGGACGGCGTCGACGGTGGCGAGGGCCTGGGCGTAGGCGTCCGACGCGCTGGCGCCGGCATGGATCATCGGGACTTCCATGAGCTGGCGGGAGACCTTCATCGCCGGGTTCAGCGACGCCATCGGCTCCTGGTAGATCATCGCGATCTCCGAGCCGCGGATCTTGCGGAGCTCGGGCTCGGGGAGGGTGACGAGGTCGCGGCCCTTGAAGCGGATCGAGCCGCCGGTGATGCGCCCGGTGGTGCCGAGGTCGCGCATGACGGCGAGGGCGACGGTCGACTTGCCGCAGCCGCTTTCGCCGACGAGGCCGAGGGCCTCGCCGGGGGCGACGGCGGCGGAGAAGTTCATCACCGCGGGGATCGCGAAGGCGCGGGTGAAGAACGAGATCGACAGGTCGTCGATGGCGAGGAGCGGGTCGGTCATGCGGTCAGTCCCTCATGCTCTGCTCGCGGAGCGCGTCGGCGAGGAGGTTCAGGCCGAGGACGAGGCTCATCAGCGCCAGCGCCGGCGGCAGCGCGGGATGGACGTAGATGCGCAGGAGCTTGCGGCCCTCGTTGATCGTCGAGCCCCAGTCGGGGGACTCGGGGGAAACCCCGAGGCCGAAGAAGCCGAGGGTGCCGAGGAGGATCGTCGTGTAGCCGATGCGCAGGCAGAAATCGACGATCAGCGGCCCGCGGGCGTTCGGCAGGATCTCCCACATCATGATGTACCACGGGCGCTCGCCGCGGGTCTGGGCGGCGGCGACGTAGTCGCGGGTCTTGATGTCGAGGGTGAGGCCGCGAACGATGCGGAAGACCGTCGGCGCGGTGATGAACACCACGGCGAGGAAGATGTTGAGGGTGTTCGGCGTCATCGCCAGCAGGCCGGTCGGGTCCCAGGCGCCGGTCAGGCCGAGGTAGACGAGGGCGCCGACCGCGAGGGTCGGGGCGAGCCAGCGCCAGAGCACCTCCGGGCGCTCGCCGAAGCGCGTCCAGACGAGCAGCGTCACGAAGATCACCGGGAAGGCGAAGAGCACCGCGGCCATCGTGCCCGGGATCGCGGTCTCGCGGATCTCGGGGGTGACGAGCAGGTAGAAGAGCAGGATCACCGGGAAGGCGAGGACGAGGTTGGCGAGGAAGGAGAGCACGGTGTCGAGCCGGCCGCCGACGTAGCCGGCGGGGAGGCCGAGGGTGATGCCGACCATGTAGGCGAAGAGCGTCGCGAGGGGCGCGATCGCCATCACCGTCCGGCTGCCGAAGACCATGCGCGAGAAGACGTCGCGCCCGAGGGCGTCGCCGCCGAAGAGGTAGGGGAGCCCCGAGGCGGCGTCGATGGCGCCCGGGGGCTTGTTCTGGAGGGCGCGGAGCTGGGTGTAGGGGTCGAAGAGCGCGACCTCGCGGGCGAGGATCGCGGTCAGCAGCCAGAAGAGGACGAGGGCGAAGCCGAGGGTGCCGATGCCCGAGTCGAAGATACGGCCGTAAGTCCCGAGCCGGTATCGGAAGAGCGCGCTCGGACCCATGATCGCGATCATCGCGATCCACACGGGGAGGAACTGCGCCGCGGTCTGGCTCGCGACCTGCCACGGGCCGAGGAACTCGAGCTCCATCAGGCGGTGACCCGGATGCGCGGGTTGAGGTAGACGTAGCCGATGTCGGAGATGAGCTGGGTCACGAGGACGATGACGACGGCGACGATCGAGCAGGCGAGGAGGAGGTCGATGTCGTTGTTCGCCGCGCCCTCGATCAAGAGCCAGCCGAAGCCGCGGTAGTTGAACAGCGTCTCGACGATGACGACGCCGGTCAGGAGCCAGGGGAACTGGAGCATGATGACGGTGAAGGGGGCGATCAGCGCGTTCCTGAGCGCGTGGCGGAGGACGATCGTCCGGAAGCCGACGCCCTTCAGCCGGGCGGTGCGGATGTACTGCTGGGTCATCACCTCGGCCATCGAGGCGCGGGTCATCCGGGCGATGTAGCCCATGCCGTAGATGGCGATCGTCAGGACGGGCAGGGCGAAGTTGTAGAGGGTGATGCCCTGGTCGGCGGCGGAGGTCGCCGAGCCCGAGAACCATTGCAGGCCGACCATCTGGCTCGCGAAGATCACGGTGAGGACGACGCCGGAGACGTACTCCGGCGTCGAGGTGGTGGCGATGGCGAAGGCCGAGAGGCCGCGGTCGAGGGCCGAGCCCTCGCGCATCCCGGCGAGGATGCCGATGAGCAGCGCCCCCGGCACCATGACGACCATCACCCAGAACATGAGCTTGGCCGTCAGCCAGAGCCGCGGCCAGAGCACGTCGGCGACCGGGGCGTTGAAGCGCGAGGAGTGGCCGAAGTCGCCGCGGACCGCGTCACCGAGCCACTCGCCGTAGCGGACGACGAACGGGCGGTTGAAGCCGTTCTGGTCGAGCCAGACCGCGACCTGCTGCTCGGTGATGCGGCTGCCGGTCTGCTCCTTGGCGAGCTTGACGAGGTTCGGCTTGAGGTTGACGAGACTGAAGACGATCAGCGTCAGGCAGAGCGCGGTCAGGAGCATCACGCCGATGCGCTTGGCTAGGAAGACGAGCATCCTGGCTCCTCCGGTCGGGGCCACGCACCCGGGCGCGTGGCCGTGGGCGCGCGGGACGGGGCAGGGCGGCTCAGGCCGCGAGCCAGGTCTTCTCCAGGTGGATCTCGAAGGTCGGGTGCATGACGAGCCCGTTCACGTCGGCCGTCATGTGCCGGAAGGTCGAGCGCCAGTAGGGCTGCACGAGGATGCCCGAGTCCTGGATGATCTTCTCCATCTTCGCCATGAGCTCGCGGCGCGCGTCGGCGTCGGCGATGGCATAGGCCTGGGTGAGGAGCTCGTCGAACTCCGGGTCCGAGAACGCCGTCTCGTTCCAGGCGCCGCCGGTCCGGTAGGCCAGCGCGTAGACCTGCACGCCGAGCGGTCGCATGTTCCACTCGGTCGCCGAGAAGGGATAGCCCGTCCAGTTGTTCCAGAAGGTGTTGCCGGGCAGCACCGTCCGCTTGCAGTTGATGCCGGCGTCGCGGAGCTGGGCCGCCACCGCGTCGCAGGTGTTGCGGTTGAAGTCGTCGTCGAGCGAGATGAGCTCGAGCTCGGTGTCGGCGTGGCCAGCCTCGGTCATCAGCGCCTTGGCCTTCTCGGGGTCGCGCGCCGGCGCCGGGAGCTCGAAGTATTCCGGGTGCATCGGGCCGACGTGGTGGTTGTCGGCCTTGCGGCCGAGGCCCTGGTAGCCGAGGTCGAGGATGACGGCATTGTCGACGCCGAGCTGGACGGCGTTCCTGACCTGCTGGACGTCGAAGGGCGGCTGGCTGACGTTCATCCGCACCGTCAGGGTGTTCGCCGTCACCGCCTCGGACTTCTGGAGGCCGAGCGCGTCGAAGATCTCGACGTACGAGGGCGGGGTCTCGTAGGCGGAGTGGATCTCGCCCGACTCGTAGGCGGCGATCATCGCCGAGGGGTCGGTGCCGTAGTCGATGTACTCGACGCCGTCGAGGAAGACCGGGCCGATGTCGGCGACCGCGTCGCCCCACCAGGCGCCCTCGGTGCGCTTGCGATAGGTCGCGCGCACGCCGACCTCGATCGCGTCGAGCTCCCACGGGCCGGTGCCGACCGGGGCGGCGGTGAGGTCGCCGCCGGCCTCGTCGAAGCCGCGGTGGACGATGAGCGCGGGATAGTCGGCGAAGTTCGGGACGATGGTGATGTCGGGCTCGGAGAGGTGGAGCTTGACGGTGTGGTCGTCGACGCGCTCGATCGCATCGTCGCGGGCGCCGAAGAGCTCGCGGGTCTGCTCCTCGCTGACGACGCTGCCGTCCTCCTTGGTCACGTCGCCGGTGAAGGTTTCCTCGCCCTTCTTCTCGATGAGCGGGGCCATGCGCGTCGCCATCGAGTTGCTGGGGACGTGGCTCTCGCACCAGCGCTTCAGGTTGAAGATCACGTCGTCGGCGTTGAAGGCGTCGCCGTTGTTCCAGGTGACGCCCTGGCGGAGCTTCAGCGTGTACTCGGTGGCGTCGTCGTTGACCTCCCAGCTCTCGAGGAGCCACGGCGCGAAGGTGAACTCGGAGGTGTAGCGCACCAGCGGCTCGACGAAGAGCCGCGCCTGGTTGGCCTTCTGCGACCAGTCGAAGACGCGCGGGTCGTCCATGCGCATCACCGCCTGGGCGATCCGGATCGTGCCGCCCGGCGTCGGGTCCTGCGCGCGCGCCGCCGTCGGCATCGCGACGCCGAGCATGGCGTAGGCCGCGGGCCCGGTGACGCCGAGCGCGGTCGCGGTCGCGAGGAACTCGCGGCGGCTGAGGCGCCCGGTCCGGGCCTCCTCGGCCAGCCCCGGGACGGCCGGATGGACGGGCTTGCCGTTGATGGTGGCGGCTGGCATTCGCGTTCTCCCTGTCGTTATCTTTCACCGCGTGCCGTCCATTGCACGGCGATCGCGCCCGGAGGTCAACCTTTTCCGGCCGGAAGGGGCGCCGTCGGGGGCGGCGCCGGTCTGCCGGTGGACGATACGGATAACGAAGATTATGTTTGAAATGGAGAAGCCTTGCCGGCCAGACCCTTGCTGATCGCGGGCCCCACGGCCAGCGGCAAGTCGGCGCTCGCCCTCGCCGTCGCCGAGCGCGATGGCGGCGTCGTCATCAACGCCGACGCGAGCCAGGTCTACGCCTGCTGGCGGGTGCTGACCGCGCGCCCCGGCGACGACGAGCTCGCGCGGGCGCCGCACCGGCTCTACGGCCACGTCGCCGGCGCCGTGCGCTACTCGACCGGCGCATGGCTCCGCGACGTGGCGGCGGCGCTCGACGCGGCGCGCGCCCTCGGGTCGCGCCCGATCGTCGTCGGCGGCACCGGGCTCTATTTCAGCGCGCTGACCGAAGGCCTCGCGGAGATACCCGAGATCCCGGCCGAGGTCCGGGACCGGTCGTCGACGCTGCTCGCCGAAGGTCGCGTCGGCGAGATGCGCGCCGACCTCGCGCGCGACGATCCCGAGACCTACGGGCGGATCGACCGGGACAACCCGATGCGGGTGCAGCGCGCCTGGGACGTGCTGCGCGCGACCGGACGTGGTCTCGCGGCGTGGCATCGGACGACGGCGCCGCCGCTCGTCGATCCGCGCGCCGCCGTCCGTGTCGTCGTCGATCCTGATATAGCTTGGCTTAACAGCAGGATAGAGACGCGATTTCGCGCAATGATAGAGGGCGGTGCGCTCGACGAGGTCCGGGCGTTTCGCGCCGCCGGATACGACCCGACCCTGCCCGCCGCGCGGGTGCTCGGGGCGGCGCCGCTGCTGGCCTGCCTCGCGGGCGCGATCACGCTCGACCGGGCGATCGAGGAAAGCGTCGTCGCGACGCGGCAATACGCCAAGCGCCAGCGCACGTGGATGCGCAACCGGATGGCCGACTGGCCCCGGGTCGCCCCCGGTCCCGGGGCGCTGGCCGCGGTGACGGCGGCCAGCGCGCCTCCGGTCAGATCAGGCCCTGGGCCTCGCTCTCCGACGGCACCCGGCCGTTCGGGGTGAAGCGGTGGACCGTCTCCGGGAGCGCGGTCGCGAGGCGCTTCAGGAGCTCGTCGCGCGAGAGGCCGGTGCGCGCGGTCAGCGCCTCGATGGTGTCGCTGCCGATCGCGGTCTCGAGATCGTCGGCGCCGAGCGCGCTGTTGCTGCCCGACGACACCCACGAGTCGGCCTTGTCGCCCTGCCCTGCGGTGCGGAAGCGGTCGAGGAGCGAGTCGAGGCCGTCCTTGAGGTTGCGGCCCGAGTCGCCCTGGCCGAACAGGCCCCCGATCTCGTCGAGGAGCCCGCCCGATTGCGGCGTCCCGGGCGCGGGCGGCGTGCTGCCCGGCGCGGCGGTGCCGCCGCGGGCGTCCGAGATCATGTCGCGGAGCTTGTCGCGGTTCTGGTAGCCGGCGACGGCCACGAGGCCGAGAAGCGCCATCAGCGACGGCATTCCCTTGCTTGCCATTCGGTCCTCCAGTTTTTCGATTTGCGGCGAAACCGCGCGCGTCAGGCGCGCGTGGCGAAGTCAGGCGCGCTTGGCGAAGTCAGGCGCGCTTGGCGAAGAAGCCCCAGACGGCGAGCACGATGATCG
>CAZEGY010000109.1:0-1359 GCA_964511815.1 uncultured Rhodovulum sp. | reverse complement strand
TGGCGAAGTCAGGCGCGCTTGGCGAAGAAGCCCCAGACGGCGAGCACGATGATCGCCCCGACCGCCGCCCCGATCAGGCCCGCGCCCTGGTTCGGCCCGTACCAGCCGAGCGCCTGCCCGAGCCAAGTGGCGACGAAGGCGCCGACGATGCCGAGGATCGTCGTCAGGATGAAGCCCGAGGGCTCGTGCTTGTCCCCCGGCATGAGGAACTTGGCGATGATGCCCGCCAGAAAGCCGATGATGATCGTCCAGATGATGCCCACGTGTCCACTCTCGCTGCTGGCGCTGACTGGAACCACAACGCCCCGAGGGGCCATCGGTTCCGCGGGCGGGACGCCGGCGGCATCAGACGGTGGCGAGGACCCAGCTCCATCCCGAGAGCGCCGTCACCCAGCTCGCGAGGTTCCGGCGGAGGTGCGCCAGACGCGAGAGCCCGGCCTCGTGGACGAAGCCGAGCATGGCCGGGACCCGCTTCAGCCCGAGGACGTGCGCCATCGCCAGGCGATGGGTCCCGGCGTCGCCGAAGATCGGCTCGGCGTCGGGGCCGAGGTGGACCTCGATGCCGTTCCACACGCCGCCCGAGGCCACCGGTTCGTCGAGCTCGTGCGCCGCCCTCAGGCGGCCTTCACGCCGCACGCGCTCGAAGATCCGGTCGAGCCGCGCGTAGCGGGTCCGCAGGTCGTCGATCGTCGCGCAGCCGCTCTCGGGATGCCCCGACCGCGCGATCTTGCAGAGCATGTGCTCGTAGACGCCGGTCCGCTCCCACGGGACGCCGTGCCGCCAGTGCGCGACGCAGAACCGGTACTTGACCAGCCGCCCGACCGGAACCTGAACGAAATCGGCGAAGGTGGCGTCGCCGACGACACGGCCCCGCGAAGCCACCGCCTTGCGATAGCTCCGTTGCGCCTGCGCGAAGTTCTCGGGCGCGACGACTTCCAGCGGGTTGGCGATCGCGGTCCGGATCGCCGCGGTCGTCACCTCGATCGGTTCCATCGCCCGCGGATACCCGGGACCGTAGCGGGCGTAGCTCTCGATCGAGCGCGCGACGCGCCGGACCCTGGAGGGCAGGACGCGCCGGACCATGCGATGTGCCGTGCCGATGGATTCCAAGGAACCATCCGTTCGCATCCGACTCCCCAGTTGCGCGCCGCCAGAGCTACTCCATAACCGCGGCCGATTGTCGCGGTAAATTGCAGGGGGCGTCATCTCGGGGTCACGTTCCCGTGTCGGCGCAGGAATGCCCCGAGTCGCGACGCCGGTGAGAGTGACCTCCGCGAAACCGCCCGTACCCGTGCCGGACACACGGCCGTTTCGCACCTTTCCAGAGGGTTGCGCTACACGACGCTGCCGGCGGCCTCG
>CAZEGY010000108.1:0-9198 GCA_964511815.1 uncultured Rhodovulum sp. | reverse complement strand
CGGACCTCACCTTCTCGAAGAAGCGGGTCGCCGAGGACGTCAAGAAGACGCTGCAATCGGCGATCGCCAACGCCGAGAACAACCACGACCTCGACATCGACGAGCTCGTCGTCGCCGAGGCGTGGGTCGGCAAGAACCTCGTCCTGAAGCGCGGCCAGCCGCGGGCGCGCGGGCGCTACGGCAAGATCCTGAAGCCGTTCAGCCAGGTGACGATCAAGGTTCGGCAGGTCAGCGAGGAGACCGCGTAATGGGTCAGAAGATCAATCCGATCGGCCTCCGGCTGCAGGTCAACCGCACCTGGGACAGCCGCTGGTTCGCCGACGGCAAGGACTACGGCAAGCTCCTCCACGAGGACCTCGCCATCCGCGACTACATCAAGAAGAACGTCGCGCAGGCCGGCATCAGCCGCGTGGTGATCGAGCGCCCGCACCGCAAGTGCCGGGTGACGATCCACGCCGCCCGTCCGGGCGTCATCATCGGCAAGAAGGGCGCCGACATCGAGGAGCTGCGCAAGAAGCTGGCGCAGTTCACCAAGTCGGAGTTGCACCTCAACATCGTCGAGGTCCGCAAGCCCGAGATCGACGCGGCCCTCGTCGCCGAGAACATCGCCCAGCAGCTCGAGCGCCGGGTCTCGTTCCGGCGCGCGATGAAGCGGGCGGTGCAGAACTCGATGCGCATGGGCGCGCTCGGCATCCGGATCAACGTCGGCGGCCGCCTCGGTGGCGCCGAGATCGCCCGGACCGAGTGGTATCGCGAGGGGCGGGTGCCGCTGCACACGCTGCGCGCCGACATCGACTACGCGCTGGCCGAGGCGAAGACCGCCTACGGCATCATCGGGATCAAGGTCTGGATCTTCAAGGGCGAGATCATGGAGCACGATCCCCAGGCGCGCGACCGGCGCCAGTCGGAGCTTCAGGAAGGCGGCGGCATGCGCCCGTCGCGTGACCGCGGGGACCGGGACCACCGGGACCGCGAGCGTGCGCGCTGAGCCGCGGGAGTAAGAGACAATGCTGCAACCGAAGCGAACGAAGTTCCGCAAGCAGTTCAAGGGCCGCATCCACGGCGAGGCCAAGGGCGGCTTCGACCTGAACTTCGGCGCCTTTGGCCTGAAGGCGACCGAGCCCGACCGGATCACCGCCCGCCAGATCGAGGCGGCCCGCCGGGCGCTGACCCGCCACATGAAGCGCCAGGGCCGGGTGTGGATCCGCGTCTTCCCCGACGTGCCGGTGTCGAAGAAGCCGACCGAGGTCCGCATGGGCAAGGGCAAGGGCGCCGTCGAGTTCTGGGCGGCCAAGGTCAAGCCCGGCCGGATCATGTTCGAGATCGACGGCGTCAACGAGGAGACCGCCAAGGAGGCCCTGCGCCTCGCGGCGATGAAGCTCCCGATCAAGTGCCGGTTCGTCGCCCGCGAGGACTGGTAGGACTGACGGGCCACCGTGACCTGAAGGATGGGCTCCGGGTTTCCGGGGCCCGTTCTCTTTTCCGGGCGCGCAGCAGGCGCTCCGCCGGCTCGGGACGTGCACGATCGGGTATCCAGCGGCTCCAGCCGGATCGACACCTCCACCACGTTCGCTATCATGGACGACACGCGGACGGGGGGAAAGCATGAGACGACTACTGGCCGCTACGATCGCCTGCGGCTTGCTGATGGCGCCGGCGTGGGCGCAGTTCGTCGGGCCCACCGGGCAGGGCCGCGAGATCACAGTGGCCCAGGCCCGGGACATCCGCATCGGCAGCGACGTCACGCTGACCGGCAACGTCGTCGCGCACCAGCGCGAGGACTACTACACCTTCCAGGACGCGACCGGGCAGATGCGCGCCGAGATCGAGCGCCCGATCTGGCGCGGGCGCGAGGTCACCCCCAGCACGCCGGTCCGGCTGCACGCGGAGGTCGACCGGGGATTCCGCGGCCGCTACCTCTCGGTCGAGCGGCTGGACGTCCTCGAGTAGGCGGAGAGGGCGGTCGCGGCGCGGGAAGCACCCCTTCAGGCCGGGAAGGGCACCGCCGCGCCGTCGTGCTCGGGCACGTCGCCGATCTCGGCCATTCGCGCGTCGAGGAGCGCGACCATCTCGCGGAAGACCCCGGCATGGGCGGGATCGCCGGCGAGGTTCACGAGCTCGTGGGGGTCGGCCTCGCAGTCGAAGAGCTCCCACTCGGGGGGCGCGCCGTTCGGGCGGGCGCCGCGCTGGCCGAGGTCGTCGTTGTACCAGTAGATGAGCTTGTGGCGCGGGGTGCGCACGCCGTAGTGCGCCCATGCCTCGTGGATGTCGTCGTTGTGCATCCAGTAGCGGTGGTAGGCGAGGTCCTGCCAGTCCCCGGCGCGCTCCTCGAACACCGGCCGCAGGCTCTTTCCCTGCATGTAGCTCGGGACCGGGAGGCCGGCGTAGTCGAGGAAGGTCGGGGCGAAGTCGACGTTGCAGGCGATGCGGCGGCTCGTCGAACCGGCGGCGATCGAGCGCGGATGGCGGACGAGGAAGGGCATCTGGAGCGACTCCTCGTACATGAAGCGCTTGTCGAACCAGCCGTGCTCGCCGAGGAAGAAGCCCTGGTCGGAGGTGTAGACGACGAGGGTGTTGTCGGCGAGGCCGGTCTCGTCGAGGCGGTCGAGGAGGCGCCCGACGCCGTCGTCGATCGCCTGAACGGTGCGCAGGTAGCGCTTCATGTAGCGCTGGTAGCGGAAGCGGGCGAGGGCCTCGGGGTCGTCGAAGGTGACGCGCTCGCCGCTCTCGGCGAGGATGAGGGTGATGCTCTCGCCGGGGGCGATGTCGGGGATGGTGCGCGACCGCGAGCGCGGGTGCATCGGCGCGCCGACCTCGGCGCCGCCCTCGGGCTGGACGAGGCCGAGGTCGTCGTAGGTCATGTCGCGGCGGATGCGCATCTTCGCCGCGGCGGCGGCGGCGGCGCGGTTGGCGTAGTCGTCGTCGAAGGTCGCAGGCACGGGCAGGTCCTCGTTCGCCCAGAGCCCGGCGTGGCGCGGGTGGCACTGGAAGTTGCGGTGCGGCGCCTTGTGGTGGCACATGAGGAAGAAGGGGCGCGCGTCCGCGCCGGAGGCGTGGGCGTCGATGAAGTCGAGGCTCATGTCGGTGATGAGGTCGGTGGCGTAGCCCGGCCACATGCGCTCGCCGTCGCGGTCGACCATGAACGGGTCGAAGTAGTCGCCCTGCCCGGGGAGGATGCGCCATTCCTCGAAGCCGGTCGGCTCGTGGGCGCGGCCCTCGCCGAGGTGCCACTTGCCGTAGATGCCGGTGCGGTAGCCGCCGCGGGAGAGGTGCTTGGCGACGTTGGGCAGGCGGTTGTCCATGTTGGTGGCGAGGGTGGTGACGAGGTTGACGTGGTTGTAGGTGCCGGTAACGATCGCCGCGCGCGAGGGGGTGCAGATCGAGTTCGTCACGTAGCAGGCGTCGTGGCGCATCCCCTCCGCGGCGAGGCGGTCGATGTTCGGCGTGCGGTTGAGGCCGCCGCCGTAGGCCGAGATCGCCCGCGCGGCGTGGTCGTCCGACATGATGAAAAGGATGTTGGGGCGGTCGTCGCGGGGCATCGGCAGATCCTTCGGTTGGACGCAGGCGAAAGGCATGTGAGGGGTGGAAAGGGGGCTCCGTCGCGCGCGCGTGCAAGGGGTCAAGTGTTTGATATTACGGGATTATGCAATTTCCGTTAACCCTCTGTTAGCCATGATTCTTACAACGCGCGGCCCTCGGCGTCGAAGAGGTGGACGCGGCCGGGCATCGCGAGGGCGAGGGGCCGGCCGGGCTCGGGGGTGGTGCCGCCCTCGAAGCGGGCGACGATCTCCTGTCCCCACGGCATCCGCACCCAGGCGTAGTCCGCGTCGCCGAGGCGCTCGACGACGGCGATCTCGCCCGCGAGCGGACCCGCGGGGTCGGGGCGGAGCTGGTCGGCGCGGACGCCGAGGGTGCGCGCCCGCCGGTCCGCGACGGCGAGGGCGCGGCCGTCGGGGAGGCGGGCGTCGGCGTCGAGGGGAACGAGGTTCATCCTCGGGCTGCCGATGAAGCCGGCGACGAAGACGGTCGCGGGGGCGTGGTAGAGCTCCATCGGCGTGCCGGCCTGCTCGACGCGCCCGTCGCGGAGCACGACGATGCGGTCGGCGAGGGTCATCGCCTCGACCTGGTCGTGGGTGACGTAGACCATCGTCGCGCCGCCGAGCTGGCGGTGGAGGCGGGCGATCTCCAGCCGGGTGGCGACGCGGAGCTCGGCGTCGAGGTTGGAGAGCGGCTCGTCGAAGAGAAAGACCGCCGGGTGCCGGACGATGGCCCGGCCGATCGCCACGCGCTGGCGCTGGCCGCCGGAGAGCTGCTTCGGCTTGCGCTCGAGCAGATCCTCGATGCGGAGGATGCGCGCGGCCTCGCGGATTCGCGTCTCGACCTCGGCCCGCGGCACGCCGTTCATGCGCAGGCCGAAGCCCATGTTCCGGGCGACGGTCATGTGCGGATAGAGCGCGTAGGTCTGGAAGACCATCGCCGCGCCGCGGTCGGCGGGGTCGAGGTCGTTGACCCGGCGCCCGCCGATCTCGAGGTCGCCTTGCGTGATCTCCTCGAGGCCGGCGATCATCCGCAGGAGCGTCGACTTGCCGCAGCCGGAGGGGCCGACGAAGACGCAGAACTCGCCGGGGGCGATGTCGATGTCGACGCCCCGGATGACCTCGGACGAGCCGAAACGCTTGCGGAGGCCGCGGAGGCGGAGGCCGGACATGCGGGCTATCCCTTCACCGCGCCGGCGAGGCCGTCGATGAAGTAGCGTTGCAGGCAGAGAAAGAGCAGCACCACCGGAACGATGGTGATCGTCGAGGCCGCGGCCATGCCGCTCCAGTCGACGACGTTCTCGCCCTTGAAGGCGTAGACCCCGACCGAGAGCGTGCGGATCGCCGGGTTGGCGAGGGTGACGACGAGGGGCAGCAGGAAGTCGTTCCAGGCGTAGAGCGTCTGCATGACGACGACGGTGACGACGATCGGGCGCGCCAGCGGCAGCATCACGAACCAGAAGGTCGCGGCGAAGCCGACGCCGTCCATGCGCGCGGCTTCCTCGAGCTCGTCGGGCATCTGGCTGAAGTAGCCGGCGAAGAGCAGGACGAAGATCACGAACGAGCCGCCCGAGGTCGCGAGCGTCAGCCCCACGAGCGACTGGCCGATGCCGAGCGAGGCCAGGAGCTCGAAGACCGGAATGATCGTGTAGGCCTGCGGCACGAAGAGGGTGAGGAGGAGGAGCCCGAACACCAGCCCGCGCCCGGGGAAGCGGCGGCGGCCGAGGACGTAGCCCATCATCGCCGCGGCGACGGTGACGAGGAGAACCGAGCCCGCGGTGACGAAGAGGGTGTTGAGGAAGTAGCGCCCGATGCTCGCCTCGGTCCAGGCGCGGGCGTAGTTCCCGAGCGTCGGCGCGGCCGGGATCAGCCCGGCGTCGGCGAAGATCGCGTCGTTCGGCCGCAGCGACGCCGAGACCATCCACAGGAGCGGATAGATCCACAGGCAGCAGAGCGCGGCGAGGACGGCCGAGACCACGCGCCGCCGGGTCTTCGGGGCGAGGAGGGCGGGGCGGCGGGCGGTCACGCCGCACCGCCCCTGCGGCGGACGTGGCGGACGGCGAGGATCTGGAAGACCGTCAGCACCACGATCGCGAGGCCGAAGAACACCCCGGCGGCGCTGGCGTAGCCGAGACGGGGCAGGGCGCCCGCGGCGGTGGCGAAGGCGGTGCGGAAGATGAAGACCTCCATGACCTCGGAGGCGAAGAACGGCCCGCCTTGCGTCGTCGCCTGGACGAGCGGGAAGACGTTCATCGCCGAGATCGCCGAGACGAGCGCGATGACGACGGCGAAGGGCGCGATCATCGGCAGCACGACGAACACCGTCACCTGCCAGCCCCTGACCCCGTCGAGGCGGGCGGCCTCGTAGAGCTCGTCCGGCACGGTCTGGAGCGCGGCGAGCCAGTAGACCATCGTCACCCCGGTCCACTTCCAGACGTAGATCGCGGCGAGCGTCCAGAGCACGCGGTCGGGGTCGCCGAGGAAGTCGATCGTCCGCTCGGTCAGCCCCCAGTCGAGGAGCGCCATGTTGATCGGGCCGTTGAAGGGCGAGAGCACGATCGTCATCACGATGCCGATCACCGCGACCGGGGTGACGACGGGGAGGAAGATCAGCGTGCGGTAGAGCGGCGCGAGCCTGAGGAGCCGGTCGTTGAGCAGGACCGCGAGGACGAGCGCGATCGCCATCTGGACGGGCACGGTCGCGAGCATGAAGAGGAGCGACCGGCGGAAGGCGTCGCGGAAGAAGCTGTCGCCGAGGATCTCGCGGTAGTTGTCGAGCCCGACGAAGACCGCCGCCGCGTCGAACCCCGACCAGTCGAGGAGGGCGTAGTATTGCGACGCGAGGAGCGGCCAGAGGACGAAGCCCCCGAAGATCACCATCCCGGGCGCGAGGAAGAGGTAGTCGACGCGGTGCCGGACGATCCGGCGTCCGAGGCCCTCGCGGCGCGCCGGGGCCCGACGGCGCCGGAGGGTGGTGATCGCTGCGATGTCGGGTCTCATGGCGCTCCCCGCTTGCCCGGCCGGTTGTGGACCGGGCCCGGCGGCGGGGGCAAGCGCCTTCAGCTTCCGCGGTAGGTCGAGTAGCTGTAGGGCGCGAGCAGCAGCGGCACGTGGTAGTGCTCGCCGGCGTCGGCGATGCCGAAGCGGATCGGGATCAGGTCGAGAAAGCGCGGCGTCTCCTCCGCGACCCCGGCGGCGTCGAGGTAGGCGCCGGCGTGGAAGAGGAGCTCGTAGACCCCGACCGCGAGCTCGCCCTTGGGGATGACCGGCCCGTCGGTGCGGCCGTCGGCGTTGGTGACGACCGAGCGCACCAGGCTGCGGTCCTCGCCCTCGATGCGGAAGAGCTCGATCCGCATCCCCGCGGCGGGCACGCCCCGGCCCGCGTCCAGAACGTGCGTCGTCACGTAACCCTCGGCCATCGGCTCCTCCCTCTCGCTGTCGCGCGCATCCTCGCCGGGCGGAGGCGGCTTGACCAGACGCTGCTGCCTGAAGATCCTTCCGTCGGAATTTGAAAGCCCGGAGCGTCCGGGCGGGATAGAACGGGGGGGCAGGAGGACATCGATGCAGCGTTATCCGCGGAACATGCAGGGCTACGGCGGCCGGCCGCCCTTCGCCGACTGGCCGGGCGGGGCGAACGTCGCCGTCCAGTTCGTGCTGAACTACGAGGAGGGCGGCGAGAACTGCCTCCTCCACGGCGACGCCCAGTCCGAGGGCTTCCTCTCCGAGATCCCGGGCGCGCAGCCCTGGCCGGGGATGCGCCACTGGAACATGGAGTCGGTCTACGAGTACGGCGCCCGCGCCGGCTTCTGGCGCCTGCGCGACCTCTTCGTGTCGCGCGGGGTGCCGGTCACCGTCTACGGCGTCGCCTCGGCGCTCGCCCGCTCGCCGGCGCAGGTCGCGGCGATGCAGGAGGCGGGCTGGGAGATCGCCAGCCACGGGCTGAAGTGGATCGACTACCGCGACTTCTCCCGCGAGGAGGAGGCCGCGCACATGGCCGAGGCGATCCGCCTCCACACCGAGGTGACGGGCGAGGCGCCGCGCGGCTGGTACACCGGCCGGACCTCGGTCAACACCGTCGAGCTCGCCTGCGAGGCGGGGATCTTCGATTACGTCTCCGACACTTACGACGACGACCTGCCGTACTGGATCGAGCACGACGGGCGGCCGCAGCTCATCGTCCCCTACAGCCTCGAGGCGAACGACATGCGCTTCTCGGCGGGGACGTTCCACAACTCCGAGGACTACTTCGCCTACCTCAAGGACACCTTCGACGTCCTCTATGCCGAGGGGGCGGCGGGCAGCCCGAAGATGTTCTCGCTCGGCCTCCACTGCCGGCTCGTCGGCCGTCCCGGCCGCATCGCCGGGCTGGCGCGGTTCATCGACTACGTCCTGAAGCACGACCGGGTGTGGACGCCGACCCGGCTCGACATCGCCCGCCACTGGCAGAAGCACCACCCGGCGCCGGCAGCGGGGACGCGGCCCTCGACGCTCGCCAGGGAGGCGTTCGTCGCCGCCTACGGCAGCATCTACGAGCACTCCCCGTGGATCGCCGAGCGCGCCTTCGCCTTCGAGCTCGGGCCGGCGCACGACACCGCGGCCGGCCTCGGCAACGCCCTCGCCCGCGCCTTCCGCTCGGCCTCGGAGGAGGAGCGGCTCGGGGTGCTCGTCGCCCACCCCGACCTCGCCGGCAAGCTCGCGGCGGCGAAGCGGCTGACGGCGGAGTCGACCGCCGAGCAGGCGAGCGCCGGGCTCGACGCGCTGACCGACGCCGAGCGGGTGAAGTTCACCGAGCTCAACGACGCTTATCAGGCGAAGTTCGGCTTTCCGTTCATCATCGCGGTTCGCGACCACGACAAGGCCGGCATCCTCGCCGCCTTCCGTCGCCGTCTCGACAGCGACCGTGCCACCGAGTTCCGCACCGCCTGCGCCCAGGTAGAGCGCATCGCGGCGCACAGGCTGAAGGACACGCTCCCATGAAGCAGTCGAAGATCGAAGCCCGCCGCTACTACGCCCCCCACGGCGGCCTGCCGGCGCAGACCGAGCTCCACACCGGGCGCGCCGTCTTCACCGAGGCGTACGCCGTCATCCCGCGCGGGGTGTTCTCCGACATCGTCACGAGCCCGCTGCCCCACTGGGAGGGGACGCGGTCGTGGATCATCGCGCGGCCGATGACCGGCTTCGCCGAGACCTTCGCCCAGTACATCGTCGAGGTCGCGCCCGGCGGCGGCAGCGACCGCCCCGAGCCCGACGACGGCGCCGAGGCGGTGCTCTTCGTCGTCGAGGGCGAGGTGACCGTCAGCGTCGGCGGCGCGGCCCACACGCTCGCGCCCGGCGGCTACGCCTACCTGCCGCCGGCCTCGGGCTGGACGCTCCGCAATGCCGGCGGCGTCCACGCCCGCTTCCACTGGGTCCGCAAGGACTACGAGGCGGTCGACGGCCTCGACGCGCCCGAGGTGGTCATCGCCAACGAGAAGGACATCGCGCCCTCGGTGATGCCCGACACCGACGGGGCGTGGGCGACGACGCGCTTCGTCGATCCGGACGACCTCCGCCACGACATGCACGTGACCATCGTCACCCTCCAGCCCGGCGGGGTCATCCCCTTCGAGGAGACCCACGTCATGGAGCACGGCCTCTACGTGCTCGAGGGCAAGGCGGTCTA
>CAZEGY010000107.1:0-9201 GCA_964511815.1 uncultured Rhodovulum sp. | reverse complement strand
CCGACGGTGCAAGCCGTCCGTGGGTTCGAATCCCACCGCTTCCGCCAATTTTGCCCTGTATGCCATTGATTTCAGGCGAAATTGTCTATGATGGTGGTCTCTTCCCATAGAGCTGCCCGCAAGGCGATTCCACCTGAGAACGGCGATGGCCCGGGCGGCGATCCGCGCCATGCCGCCGAAAGAGCGACCCCCGCGTCAGATCGCCTCCGCCTCCAGCGCCATCGTCGAGGCGGCGCTGGCGCCGATGGTGGCGTGGAGGGCTGCGGTCTGCGGCAGCATCCGGTCGACGAAGAACTGCGCCAGCGCCGGCTTGCGCCGCTCGGTCCGGGTCGCGGCGTCGCCGAGGGGCGCCGCGGCGGCGGCCATGCGGACCCACATCCAGCCGAAGGCGACGAGCGCGAACAGGCGGAGGTAGTCGGTGGCGGCGGCGCCGGCCTCGGGCGCGTCGGCGGTGCGAAGGACCGCGGTCGCGCTCTCGAGGCGGGCGAGGGCCTCGGCGACCGGCGCGGTCAGGGCGGCGCCGGCGGCGGGCCCGGCGGCGGCGAGGTTGCCGCGGACGAGGGCGAAGAAGCCCCGGATCGGCGCGCCGCCGTCGAGGCCGATCTTGCGGGTGACGAGATCCATCGCCTGGACGCCGTTGGTGCCCTCGTAGATCTGGGCGATGCGGGCGTCGCGGACGTACTGCTCCATGCCCCATTCGCGGATGTAGCCGTGGCCGCCGAAGACCTGCTGCGCGGCGACGGCGGTCTCGAAGCCGAAGTCGGTGAAGGCGGCCTTGATGACCGGGGTCAGCAGGGCGACGAGCGCGTCGGCCTCGGCCCGGGTCGCCGGATCCGGGTGGCGGGCGGCGGTCTCCATCTGGAGCGCCGTCCAGACGGCGAGCGCGCGGGCGGCCTCGATGAAGGCGCGGCCGCTCAGCAGCATCCGGCGGACGTCGGGGTGCGCGACGATCGCCACCGGGCCGGCGCCGTTCGGGCCGCTGCCCTGCAGGCGCTCGCGGGCGTAGGCGGCGGCCTTCTGGTTCGCGATCTCGGCGACGCCGAGGCCCTGGACGCCGACCATCAGCCGCTCGGCGTTCATCATGGTGAACATCGCCGCGAGGCCGCGGCCGGGCGCGCCGACCAGCCAGCCGGTGGCGCCGTCGTAGTTCATCACGCAGGTCGGCTGGGCGTGGATGCCCATCTTGTGCTCGAGCGCGCCGACCGACATGGCGTTGCGGGCGCCGAGACCGCCGTCGGCGTCGGGAAGGAACTTCGGGCAGAGGAAGAGGCTGATGCCCTTCACGCCCTTCGGCGCGTCGGGCAGGCGGGCGAGGACGAGGTGGACGACGTTGCCGCCGAAGTCGTGGTCGCCGGAGGAGATGAAGATCTTGGTGCCCGTGACCGCGTAGCTGCCGTCGCCGTTCGGGGTGGCGCGGGCGGCGAGGAGGCCGAGGTCGGTGCCGGCGGCGGCCTCGGTCAGGGCCATGGCGCCGGTCCACTCGCCGGCGATCATCTTCGGCAGGTAGGCGGCCTTGAGCTCGGGCGAGGCGTGGGCCTCGATCGCCTCGACGGCGCCGCGGCTCAGGCCGGGGAAGAGGCTGAAGGAGAGGTGGGCGGAGCAGAGGAACTCGTCGAGGAGGAGCTGGAGGACGCGGGGCAGGCCCTGGCCGCCGTGCTCGGGGTCGCCGGAGAGGCTGGTCCAGCCGGCCTCGGCGAAGCCGCGGTAGGCCTCGGCCATGCCCTTGGCGGTGACGACCTCGCCGTCGACGAGGCGGCAGCCTTCCTCGTCGTTCGGGCGGTTCAGGGGCTCGAGCACCTCGCTCGCGAACTTGCCGGCCTCCTCGAGCACGCTGACGGCGAGCTCGGTGTCCACCTCCTCGCAGCCGGGAAGCCCGGCCATCCGGGTGTCGAAGTCGAAGACGCGGCCGAGCAGGAAGGCGACGTCCTCGACGGGGGCGGTGTAGGCGGTCATGGGTTTGTCCTCGGGGTCAGGGTGGGGCCGGCGCGCGCCGGCCGCGGGGCGGGCCGGTCGCCGTCGATGAAGGTCTCGATCCGCGCGGCGGTGCCGGCGGGGTCGGTCAGGATGAAGAGATGGCCGCAGGGGACGATCTCGAGGCGGGCGTCGGGGAGGCGGCCGGCGAGAATGCGGCCGTTGACGGTCGGGACGATCGGGTCGTCGGCGCCCATCAGGACCAGCGCCGGCAGGCGCAGGCGGGGAAGCCAGGGCCAGCTCGTCCAGCCGACGCCGGCGAGCAGCTGGTAGAGATAGCCGCGGCGGCCGACGGCACGGAGCGCGTCGGCGTGCTCGGCGAGGAGCGCGCGGTCGTGGCGGAGACGGCCGCCGTAGATGTCGGGGCCGACCTCGAGCATGTAGGCGGGATCGCCGTAGCGGCGCGGCGTGGCGATCCGCGCCAGCACCCGCGGGTCGCCCGGCGCCATGACGAAGCCGGCGCAGGTGGCGGCGAGCGTCAGCGAGCGGCAGCGGTCGGGGTGGTCGTGGACGAACTGCTGGGCGAGCGCGCCGCCCCACGAGACGCCGAAGACCTCGACCTCGGCGATGCCGAGCGCGTCGAGCAGGCGCGCGGCGAGGCGCGCCAGCCCGGAGAAGCGATAGGGGAGCGCAGGCGCCGGCGAGCCGCCGACGCCGGGCACGTCGAAGGTGACGACGCGGGTGTCGCGGAACGCGGCCGCGAAGGGGGCGACGGTCTCCAGGCTCGCGCCGATGCCGTTGAAGACGAGGAGGGTGCGGCCGGCGTCCGGCCGGCCGTGGAGCGCGACACGGACCTGCTGGCCGGCGACGCGAAGGGTGCGGATGTCGGGCTGGTCCATGTCGGGCTTGTCCATGTCGGTGCTCCGCTCTCAGACCGCCGCGCGGACGTAGGCGCCGGGCGCGGCGCCGAGCGACGGGCGGGTGTCCGCGGGGGCAGGCACGCTCTCCCCGCCACGGGCGTCGAGCCAGCCGTGCCAGTGCGGCCACCAGCTGCCGGCGTGGGTCTCGGCGCCGGCGAGGAAGGCGTCCGGGGTCGCATGGTCGCCGTCGTTGGTCAGGAAGCGCGCCTTGGGGTTGCCGGGCGGGTTGATCAGCGACTGGACGTGGCCCGACTGGCTGAGGACGAAGGTCGACGCGCCGCCGAGGCCCGCGCGGGTCAGATAGCAGCCGTCCCACGGGGTGATGTGGTCGGACTCGCCGCCCATCAGGTAGGTGTCGCAGGTGATCTGCTCCAGGCTGAGCCGATGTCCGCAGATCGTCGGCCCGTCCTCGCCGGTGACGCCGCCGGTCTCGATCAGCCGCAGCATGTCGGAATGCAGCGCCGCCGGCAGGTTGGTGGTGTCGGCGTTCCAGTAGAGGATGTCGAAGGCGGCGGGCGCCTCGCCGATCAGGTAGTTGTTGACCCAGTAGTTCCAGATCAGGTCGTTCGGCCGCAGCCAGGCGAAGGCCCGCTCGAGGTCCTTGCCGGCGAGCACGCCCTTGGAGCGCGAGAAGGTCCGCGCGAGCTCCAGCGTCTCGAAGCTGGCGAAGAGGCCCATCGCCGTGTCCTTGGCGCCGGAGACGTCGAGGATGGCGACGAAGAGCGAGAGCGACGCGGCCCGGTCGACGCCGCGGGCGCCCCACAGCGCGGCGAGGAGCGCGGCGGTGATGCCGCCGGAGCAGGCGCCGACGAGGTTGAGGTCGGGGGAGCCGGCGATCTCGCAGGCGACGGCGGTGGCGCGGTCGAGCGCCTCGACGTAGCTCTCGAGCGTCCAGTGCGCTTGCGCCTCGCCGGGGTTCCTCCAGCTGACGATGAAGACGCGATGGCCCTGCGCCACCAGCGGCTCGACGATCGAGCGGCCGGGGGCGAGGTCCCAGATGTAGAACTTGTTGATCTGCGGCGGCACGATGAAGATCGGGCGCTCGCGGACCGTCGCGGTCTGCGGCGCGTACTCGATGAGCTCGAGGTGATCCTCGGCATAAACGACGCGGCCCGGGGTCAGCGCGAGGTTCTCGCCGACGGCGAACTTGGTCTTGTCGACCATCGCGGGCAGGCCGCCGTTGCCGGTCATGTCGCGCACGAACTGCCGCGCCCCGGCGACGAGGTTGCGGCCGCCCTGCTCCAGCGTGACCTTCATCGCCGCCGGGTTGGTCAGGAGCGCGTTGGTCGGCGCCAGCGCGTCGGTGACGAGGTCGGTGGCGATCCGGGCGCGGAGCCGGTCGCGGGCCGGCACGTCCAGCCCGTCGACGTAGGCGGCGACGCCGTTCGACCAGGCGAGGTAGGACTGCATCAGCGCCCGATAGGCCGGGTTCGAGTCCCAGACCGGGTCGCGGAAGCGCTTGTCGCCCTTCGCCGGCGCGCTCGTCGCGCCACCGGTGACGCTCGCCAGCATCTTGCGGCCGATCGTCGCCGACTCGGCCCAGGCCCGGTGCGGCTGCCTGAGCGCCGCGACGGTCAGGCCGAGCGCCGACTGCGCGAGGTCGGCGGCGTTCTCGACACGTTGCATGGTCATCTCTTCTCTCCCTGTCACGCGACGACGAGGGCGAGGATCTCGCCCACGACAGCCGGTTTCGACGCGCCTTCGATCCGCGCCTCGACCTCGAGGCGGAGGAGCTGGCGCCCCTCGCCCTTGCCCTCGACCTCGGCGAGCCGGAAGCCGCAGGCGACCGCCGCCCCGGCCGGGACCGGCGCGAGGAAGCGGACCTTGTCGAGGCCGTAGTTCACCACGCCCCGGGCGTCGGCGGGCACGACGCCCGCCTCGGTGATCGCCGCCGCCATCAGCGACAGCGTCAGGAAGCCGTGCGCCACCGGCCCGCCGAACGGGCTCTCGGCGCGGGCGCGCTCGACGTCGACGTGGATCCACTGGTCGTCGCCGGTCACCTCGGCGAAGCCGTCGATCCGGGGCTGGCCGACGACGACCGGAGCCGAGGCGCCGAAGTCGTGGCCGACGAAATCGCGAAGGGTCGCGACGCTGTATCCTGCGGGTGCGGGCATCTTCCTGTCCTCTCAGGCCAGCGTGCGCAGTTCGCGCCGCAGGATCTTGCCGACGTTCGACTTCGGCAGCGCGTCGATGAACACCACCTGCTTCGGCACCTTGTAGCCGGCGAGCAGGCCGCGGCAGTGCGCGACCACCTCCGCCTCGGTGACGGCGGCGCCGGGCGCCCTGACCGCGTAGACCCGCACCGCCTCGCCGCTCCGCTCGTCGGGCACGCCGATGCAGGCGCATTCGGCGATGCCGGCGCAGGCGGTGACGGCGGCCTCGACCTCGTTCGGGTAGACGTTGAAGCCCGAGACCAGGATCATGTCCTTCTTGCGGTCGACGATCTTGACGTAGCCGTCGGCGGTGAAGATGCCGACGTCGCCGGTGCGGAAGAAGCCGTAGTCGGTGAAGGCGGCGGCGTTCGCGGCCTCGTTGTTCCAGTAGCCCTGCATCACCTGCGGGCCGCGGGCGCAGATCTCGCCGGCCTCGCCTTCGGCGACCGGGCGACCTTCGTCGTCGAGGAGCGCGATCTCGGTCGAGGGCAGCGGCAGGCCGCAGGCGCCGGAGAAGGCGCGGCCCGCGATCGGGTTGAGGCAGAGGATCGGCGAGGTCTCCGAGAGGCCGTAGCCCTCCTTGATGTGGTGCCCGGTCAGCGCCTGCCACCGCTCCGAGGTCGCCGGGATCACCGCCGAGCCGCCGCCGATGGCGATCTTGTAGTTGGAGAGGTCGATCTCGCCGAAGCGCGGGTGCATGGTCAGCCCCTGGAACAGGGTGTTGACCGCCGGCAGCACCGAGATCTTCGCGTCCTTGATCGCGTCGATGAAGCCGTCCATGTCGCGCGGGTTCGGGATCAGCACCGCCCGCGCCCCGACGGTCGCGTAGGCGAGCATCATCATCAGCCCGAAGATGTGGTAGAGCGGCAGCGCCAGCACCAGCACCTCCTCGCCCGGCGTGGTCGCCTCGGGCAGGAAGGCCTTGAACTGCTCGGTGTTGGCGACGAGGTTGCGGTGGCTGAGCACCGCGCCCTTGGAGAGGCCGGTGGTGCCGCCGGTGTACTGGAAGAACAGGATGTCGTCGCCGGTCAGCGCCACCGGCTCGAGCGTCAGCGCGGCGCCCTCGGCCAGCACGTCGGCGAAGCGCACCGCGCCCGCGAGCCGCGCGTCGACCGCCGGCGAGGGGATCGCCAGCCCGGCGCCGTCGCCGAGGTCGATGGTGATGACGGTCCGCACCGGCGTGTCGGCGACGATCTCGGCCAGTGTCGGGGTCGAGCCGCCGAAGACGAGGATCGTCTCGGCGCCGGCGTCGTTCAGCTGGTGCGCGAGCTCCCGCGGCGTGTAGAGCGGGTTGACGTTCACCTGCGCCGCGCCGGCCCGGACGATGCCGAGCATGGCGATCGGAAAGGCGAACACGTTCGGGCACATCAGCGCGATCCGGTCGCCGCGCCCGACCCCGAGCCGGGTCTGCAGCCAGGCGGCGACGGCGGTCGCGGCGGCGTCGATCTCGGCGTAGGTCAGCTGCGTGCCGAAGCACTCGAAGGCCGGCTTGTCGCCGTGCGCGGCGACGGCCTCGTCGAAGAGCGCCACGACGGAGGCGTAGGCGTCGGCGTCGATCTCCTGCGGGACGATCGCGCCAGTGCGGTTGTTCGGGACCATGTTCATCTTTCCACCCTTGTGTTGCGGCTCTGCCGCGATTGTCGTTTTCGGTCGTCGCTCGCGACCGCGCCTCAGAACGGCGCGGTGACGCTGATGCCGACGCCGAGCGCGGAGTTGTCGGTGAAGCTCGCGCTGGCGAACGGACCCTTGATGTCGGAGTCGCCGAGCCAGCGGTACTCGGCGCCGCCGCCGATCTTGATGCCGTTGTCGGTGGTGTAGGTGCCGCCGAGGCCGATGCCGAAGGCGCCGTCGGTCGGGTTGAGCGGCCCGAGGGTCTTGTTGATGCTCGGCTCGTAGAGCGCCTGGACCGCGCCCGCCCAGTGCGGGTTGAACTGCCGGGCGACGCCGAGCTTGTAGGTCCAGATGTTGTAGTCCTTGGAGGCGAGGATGGCGTCGAAGTTGTCGGCGAGGCCGGGGGCGCGGACTTCCCAGCCCTCGTAGTTCGTCCAGCGCATCGAGCCGATGAGCAGGGTCCTCGGGGCGATGCCGGTCTGGAAGTCGAGGTTGACCGACTGCGGCATCGAGATCGGGGTGGTGCCCTCGACGAGCTGGCCGCCGACGGCGTCGGGGAAGCTCTCGGTCGAGTCGAGCCGGAAGTCGATCGCCGAGCCGTAGGTCAGCGCGACGCGCAGCGCCTTTTCCGGGATCTCGTAGGCGACGCCCAGCACGTAGCCGAAGCCCCAGTCGTCGTCGCCCTTGAAGGTGTAGCCGGAGATCGGGCCGTAGGCCGCGCCCGCGGTCGCGGCGTCGCCGCCGAAGCGGGCGACGCGCAGGCCGCCGTGGACGCTGAAATTCTCGTTGAACTTGTAGCGGGCGAGGGCGGTGGCCTCGACCGAGTGGAAGTGGGCGTAGGTGCCGCCGAAGGCGAAGTCGTTCGGGGCGTAGGCGAGGTCGGCGCCGTAGGGCTCGTCGATGATGAAGGCGGCGGACCAGTGCTCGTTGAAGTCCTTCTTGATGCCGCCGCCGTAGCGCAGGAAGTCGTCGGCGCTGTCGTCGCTGCCGTTGCCGAAGGAGTCGACGCCGGTGACGGTCGGGATGCCGTAGGCGAGCTCGAGGTTCACCACGTCGCCCTTCTCGAAGAGCAGCGTCACCGGCTGGCCGGATTTTTCGAGGCCGCCGGCCGTGGCGGCCAGGGGTAGGGCGAGCAGGCAGGCGGAGGCGAGGAGCAGGCGTTTCATGTGCGGGTTTCCTGGATGAGAGGGACGGGGCGGCGCGGGTCGCGCCGCCGGTGTCAGAGGAGGAAGCGGACGACGAGGATCGCGGCGCCGAGCAGGAACACGGTCTCGGCGACGACGAGGACGAGGTGGCGCGGCCCGAGGTCCAGCATCGACTTGATCGAGGTGCGGATCCCGAGGGCGGCGATGGCGACGGTCAGCAGCCACTGCGAGGCGGTGGTGGCGGCGGTCTGCACCGCGGCCGGCACCGCGCCGGTGCTGTTGAGCAGCACGCAGGCGACGAAGCCGATCAGGAAGGTCGGCACGGCGATGCCCTTGCTGTCGCCATTGCCGCCGACGAGCGTGATGGCGAGCAGGACGATCGGCAGCAGGGCGACGCGCTCGAGCTTGACCAGCGTGGCGACGCCGCCGGCGATGTCGCTGACCGAGTAGCCGGCGCCGACGACCTGGGCGACGTCGTGGATGGTCGCGCCGATCACGAAGCCGGTCTGTGCGTCGTCGAAGCCGAGCAGCCGGGTGACGATCGGGTAGGTGATCATCGCGATGGTCGAGAGCGCCGTCACCGCCATGACGGTGAAGAGCGTGTCCTTCTCGAGGCTGCCGCGCTTCGGCAGCACCGCGGCGATGGCGAGCGCCGCCGAGGCGCCGCAGATCGCCACCGCGCCGCCGGTCAGGAGCCCGAAGCGCCAGTGCCGTCCGAGGAGCAGCGCGGCCACGATGCCGAAGCCGATCGTCGCGACGAGGAGGCTGGCGACCGCGAGCATGGTGTCGACGCCGAGCGAGGTGAGCTCGGTCAGGCTGAGCCGGAAGCCGAGCAGCGCGACGCCGGTGCGGAGCAGCGTCTTCGACGACAGGGTGATGCCCGGCTCGCAGCGCTCGTCGGTGGCGAGGAAGTTGAAGGCGATGCCGAAGAGCAGGGCGAACAGCATCGCCGGCGCCCCGTAGTGGTCGGCGACGAACCGCGCCGCGGCGGCGATGGCGAGCGCCAGCAGGACGCCGCGGTACGAGGCGAGGCCGGTGGCGACCGCCCGCTCGACCGCCGCGCGGATGCGCGAGCCGACCGGGATGGCCGGGGCCGGCATCGGGCCTGCGGCCGGTGCGGCGGTATGGCCGAAGGCCAGCACCGGAATCGCACCGGCGGCGGGACCGGGATGGTAGACGTTCGCCGGGTTCATTCGGGATCCTCCAACACTGCGCCCTGGTGGCGCTTGCTGGAGGGGATAGCGGCTGGGGGCGGTCCCGGTCCCCCCACCCGTAGAGGGGGGCGGCCCGGTAGAGGGGGATCGCCCCTTCGGCAGCAAGGGGAGGGCGTACGAGCGTGACACCGTCGGCCGCCCGAACGGCGCGCTCCGAAGCGTCGTTAACCAGTATGTCCACCTGGTTAACGAAAATGGGATTATTTAATGTTCGCAATGGGATGACTGGCGTCTCGCGCGCGTGACG
>CAZEGY010000106.1:0-9264 GCA_964511815.1 uncultured Rhodovulum sp. | reverse complement strand
CGACGGCGAACTGCTGGAAGAGCTGGCCGGAGATGCCGGGGATGAAGGCGACCGGCACGAAGACCGAGAGCAGGACCAGGGTGATCGCGACGATGGCGCCGGTGATCTCGCCCATCGCCTCGTGCGCGGCCTCGGCCGCGGTCATGCCCGGGTTCTCCGCCATCACCCGCTCGACGTTCTCGACGACGACGATGGCGTCGTCGACGACGATGCCGATGGCCAGCACCAGCGCGAGGAGCGACACGGTGTTGAGCGAGAAGCCGAGCGCCAGCATCACCGCGAAGGTGCCGATCAGCGCGACGGGGACGGCGATCAGCGGGATCAGCGTCGCCCGCCAGTCGCCGAGGAAGAGGAAGACGACGAGGATGACGAGGACGAACGCCTCGAAGAGGGTGTGCTCGACCTCCGCGATCGACGCCTTGACGAACTCGGTCGTGTCGTAGGGGACGGCGTAGCTCATCCCCGCCGGGAAGCGCCGGGCGAGGTCGTCCATCGTCCTGCGCACGCCGTCGCCGGTCGCGATCGCGTTGGCGCCGGGGGCCTGGTAGACGCCGATCATCGCCGTCGGCCTGCCGTCGAAGTTCGCGGTGACGTCGGAGATCCGGGCGCCGAGGTCGACCGTCGCCACGTCGCGGACGCGGAGGTAGGAGCCGTCGGACTCGGCGCGGATCACCACCTCGGCGAACTCGGCCGGGTCGGTCAGCCGCCCCTGGGTGACGATGTTGAGCTGGAACAGCGGGTCGTCGGTCATCGGCTGGGCGCCGATGCGGCCGATCGCCGCCTGGACGTTCTGCGCCTTCAGCGCCGCGACGACGTCGGCGGGGGTGAGCCCGAGGCTCGTCATCCGGTCGACGTCGAGGTCGACGCGCATCGCGTAGTCGAGCGCGCCGAACAGGGTCACGTCGCCGACGCCCGGCACGCGCTTCAGCGCGTCGACGACGTTGATCGTGGCGTAGTTCGACAGGAAGAGCCCGTCGAACTCGGCGCCGTCGCCGGAGAGGACCACGGCCTGGAGGAGGGCGGAGGACACCTTCTTGACGCTGACCCCGGTCTGGGTCACCTCCTGCGGCAGCCCCGGGGTGGCGAGCGCGACGCGGTTCTGGACGTTGACGGTGGCGATGTCGGGGTCGGTGCCGACGGCGAAGGTGACGTTGAGGGTGTAGGAGCCGTCCGAGCCGCTCGTCGACTTCATGTAGAGCATGTCGTCGACGCCGACGACGCGGGCCTCGATCGGCTGGGCGACGGTGGTCTCGACCACGTCGGCGCCGGCGCCGGGGTAGCTCGCGGTCACCGACACCTGCGGCGGGACGATGTCGGGATACTGCGCCACCGGCAGGACGCCGAGCGCGATCAGCCCGGCGAGGGTCAGGACGATCGAGATGACGGCGGCGAGCCTCGGCCGCGCGATGAAGACGTCGGAGATCATTGGCCGGCCGGTGCCGCGTCGACGACGATGCCGGGGCGTGCCTTGTTCAGCCCCTCGACGATGACGTTCTCGCCCTCCTCGAGCCCGCTCTCGATCACCGCCTTGCCCTGCGCGGTGCGGGCGACGGCGATGCGCCGCTGCTCGACCGTGCCGTCGGCGGCGACGACCATGACGAAGGTGCCGAGCTGGTCGCGCTGGACCGCGGTCTGCGGCACCGTCAGCACCATCGCCGCGTCGCCCTGCTCGAGCGCCACCCGCACCAGCGCCCCGTCGAGGAGCAGGCGGTCGGGGTTGTCGAACCGCGCCCGCACCGTCACCGTGTCGGTGCCCTGGTCGACGGCGGCGCTGAGGTAGTCGAGGGTGCCGGCGAGCGGATAGGGCGTGCCGTTCGGCAGCGTCAGGTGGACGGTCGGGGTCGCCCCGACCTTGCCGGCGGCCTCGGCGGCGCGGAAGTCGAGGACGCGGGCGGTCTCGATCTGGGCCTCGACCTCGACGCGGTCGAGGCGGGTGAGGGTGACGAGCGGGCCGCTGTCCGGCCCGACGAGGGCGCCGACGTCGAAGCTCGTCAGCCCGACGATGCCGGCGAAGGGGGCGGTGACGCGGGTGTAGGAGAGCTCGAGCTTCTGCTGGTCGAGGGCGGCGTTGAGTTGCTCGAGCTGGCCTTCGGCCTGGTCGAGCTGGGCCTGGGCGATGTCGAGGTCGTTCTGGGCGACGGCCTGGCGCTCGACGAGGGTCTTCTTGCGGTCGCGCTCGAGCCGGGCGAGGTCGCGCTGCGCCGTCCCCGCCCGCAGCGCGCCTTCGGCCTGCTTGACGGCGGCGACGTAGGCGTCGTCCTGGATCGAGAAGAGCACGTCGCCGGCGGCGACGGTCTCGCCCTCGGTGAAGTGGACCTCCTCGAGGAAGCCCGAGACCCGGGCGCGGAGGTCGACCTTCTGCTCGGCCAGGACGCGGCCGGTGTAGCTGACCCCGAAGCGGACGTCCGCCACCGCGGCCGGCGCGACGACGACCGCCGGCCGGGGCGCCTCCTGCGCCCGGAGGGCGGCGGGTGCCAGCGCCAGCAGGACGGTCGCCATCCGAAGTGCCGCTCGCATCGCCATCTCCTGCCTGCCCCGGCGCATCGTGCCGCGGAGACGGTGGACGGCGCAAGGGGATGTGTCGGGACTCGGGGCCGGCGTTGTGGGGGGCTTGCCGCCGCCCCGGGTTTGCCGCCAGCATGGCCGCGCACTCCCGGGGAGAGCGGCCGCGCGGGCGGCGCGCCCGGGTACGGGGAGGAGGTCGAGACCATGGGCCCGACGACGGCGGTGCGCTTGGGGACGGCGGTGTCGGGGCGTGGCTGACGCCGGGCTGACCCTCGTTCTCGGCGGGGCGCGCTCGGGCAAGAGCCGCTTCGCCGAAGGGCTCGTGACCGCGCGGGCGGCGCCGTGGCTCTACGTCGCCACCGGGCAGGCCTTCGACGCGGAGATGGCCGCGCGCATCGCCGAGCACCGCGCCCGCCGCGCCCCGGGGTGGGAGACGGCGGAGGCGCCGCTCGATCTCGCCGCCGCGCTGGCGGGGGTGGCGGAGGGGCGGCCGGTCCTCGTCGACTGCCTGACGCTCTGGCTCTCGAACGTGCTGCTCGACGGGCGGGACGTCGCGGCCGAGTGCGCCCGGCTCGCCGAGGTTCTCGCGCGGCCGCGGGGGCCGTGGGTCGCGGTCGCCAACGAGGTCGGGCTCGGGATCGTGCCGGAGAACGCCCTCGCCCGGCGCTTCCGCGACGCGGCGGGCTGGCTCAACCAGCGGGTCGCCGCGGGCGCGGACCGGGTGGTGCTGACCGTCGCCGGGATTCCCGTCGAGGTGAAGTGATGCCCGGGCGGACCGGTCAGATCCCGGCGGCGCGCCTCCCGATCGTCGCCCACCAGGCGTCGGCGCCGGCGCGCACCGCGTCGTAGACCGCGCGCCCGATCGCCTCGCCGACCGGGGTGTGGAGCCCGGCGAAGGCGCCGTCGCCGGGCGGGGCGGCGACGACGATGCAGTCGGTGCCGGTGCCGGTGATCCGCCCGCCGGCGCGATCGGGCGAGGCCTCGATCACGGCGGCGGTCCGGGCCTCGGCGGCGATGCTGAGCGCCTCGACGAGCGCGCCGTCGGCGAGCGGGGTCGAGAGGCGGACGGCGAGGTTGATCGTGCCGGGGACCGCGGCGCCGGGCCGGGCGCGCGCCCCGACGCGCACCCCGATGCGTTCGGCGTTGGAGAGCCCGACGGTGGCGAGGCAGTCGGCGGCGGCGCCGTCGACGCTGGCGGAGCGCAGGACGTGGCGGGAGAGGTCGCGCGAGGTCACCATCGCCATCGCGTCGGCGAGGCCGGCGCCGGCGAGCTCGGCGTCGAGCCAGGCGCGGACGTCGAGCTCGGGCGACAGGTCGGCGTTCCGCACCTCGCGCCAGGCGATGCGGCGGGCGGTGGCGAAGCCCGGGCGGTTCAGCGCCCAGCCGAGGGTGCGCAGCGGCGCGCCGAGGTCGGCGACGAGCCACGGCCGGGCGAGAGCGACCTTCACGGCAGCTCGAGCGGGGCGAGGACCGGCCCCTGCGCGGTCTCGGCGCGGAAGCAGCCGACGCCGAAGACTTCGGCGAGGCGGGCGTCGGTGAGGACCTCCGCCGGCGGGCCGTCGGCCTCGACGCGCCCGCCGCGGAGGAGGACGAGGCGGGTGCAGTAGCGCGCCGCGAAGGCGAGATCGTGGATCGCGACGAGGACGCCGCGGCCCTCGGCGGCGAGCGCGCGGAAGAGGCGGAGCGTGCCGATCTGGTGCGCGGGGTCGAAACCCGCGATCGGCTCGTCGGCGAGCAGGAGCGGCGCCTCCTGGGCGAGCGCCCGGGCGAGAAGGGCACGGGCCTGCTCGCCGCCCGAGAGCCGGGTGACGGTGCGCCCGGCGAGGGGGGCGAGGTCGAGCCGGGCGAGGGCGCGGGCGACGGCGGCGGCGTCCTCGGGCCGGAGGCCGGCGCGGGCGGGGAGCCACGGCACGCGGCCGAGGGCGACGAGGGTCTCGACGGTGACCGGCCAGGCGATCTCGCGGCCCTGCGGCATGAACGCGGCGGCGCGGGCGCGCTCGCCCGGCGCCAGCGCGGCGAGGCTCGAGTGGCCGCGGAAGGGCACGAGGCCGAGGGCGGCGCGCATCAGCGTGGTCTTGCCGGCGCCGTTCGGGCCGACGAGGCCGACGACCTCGCCCGGCGCGACGGCGAGCGACACGTCGGAGACCACCGGCCGCCCGTCGAGGGACACGTGCAGGCGGTCGAGGACGAGGAGGCTCACCGGAATTCCCTCCGGGTGCGGAAGATCAGGTGCAGGAACAGCGGCGCGCCGACGAGGGCGGTGACGACGCCGAGCTGGAGGCCGCGCTCGGGCAGGATCAGGCGCACGGCGATGTCGGCGGCGAGCACCATCGCCGCGCCGCCGAGCGCCGAGGCGGGGAGGAGCGCCGAGGGACGCGCGCCGACGACGGGGCGGAGGAGGTGGGGGACGACGAGCCCGACGAAGCCGATCGAGCCGGCGACGGCGGTGCTCGCCCCGACCGCGGCGGCGACGCCGAGGACGAGGCGGAGGCGCAGCCGGTCGAGGCGGATGCCGAGGGTGGCGGCGGCGTCCTCGCCGAGGGTGAGGGCGTCGAGGCCGCGTCCGAGCCCGAGCATCAGCCACGCGCCGGCGGCGACGAAGGGCAGCGCGACGGCGACGTGCACGAAGGAGCGGTCGGCGAGCGAGCCCATCAGCCAGAAGACGATCTCGGTCGCGGCGTAGGGGTTCGGCGAGAGGTTCAGGACGAGTGCGGTCAGCGCCCCGGCGAAGGCCGCGAGCGCGACGCCGGCGAGGATCAGCGTCATCGACGACGACCGCGGCCCGGCGAGGACGAGAAGCAGCAGGACGGCGATCCCCGCGCCCGCGAGCGCCGCCGCCGGCAGGCCGAGCGGCACCGCCGCGGCGAAGCCGGTCTGGAGCGCGATCACCGCCCCGAGCGCCGCGCCGGGGCCGACGCCGACGAGGCCGGGCTCGGCGAGGGGGTTGCGCAGGTAGCCCTGGAGCGCCGCGCCGCCGAGCCCGAGGCTCGCGCCGACGAGGACGCCGAGGAGGGCGCGCGGCAGGCGGACCTCGCGCATGACCACCGGCAGCGGCCCGTCGCCGCCGAGAACGAGCGCCGCGAGGCTCTCGCCCGGGCCGACGCCGGCCGGGCCGACGAGGAGCGACCCGGCGAAGAGCAGGGCGACGAGGGCGGCGAGCGCGGGGAGGTGCGCGCGCCCGGTCATGGCGCGGCGATCCCGGCGCGGAGCGCGACGAGGCGGTCGAGGTTGTCGAAGAGCGCGGGGATGCCGCAGACCCAGTTGCGGTCGGGGAGGACGACGGTCGCGCTGTCGCGGGCGGCGAGGGCGGGGTGGCGGAAGAACTCCTCGGCGCGGGAGAAGCCCGGGTAGGACTCCGGCAGGACGAGAAGGTCGGGGTCGGCCATCAAGAGCGCCTCGAGCGACAGCGATCCGCCGGTGTCGAGGCCCATCGGGGCGAGGACGTTGTCGAACCCGGCCGCGTCGAGCACCGCGCCGGCGAGGGTCGCGGGGCCGGCGGCGTAGCCGGCGGCGCCGACGATGGCGGCGCTCGGGCGCGGGCCGTCCGGCGTCGGGACCGCGGCGAGGGCGGCGTCGAAGCGGGCGAGGAGGGCGGCGGCCGCCGCCTCGCGGCCGAGGGCGGCGCCGACCTCGACGATCTGGGTGCGGGCGTCGGCGAGCGAGGCGGCGGGGGGCACGATCAGCACCGGCACCCCGAGGCGCTCGAGCAGCGCGACGGCGGGCCGGGCGGTCCAGGCGCCGGCGAGGACGAGGTCGGGCGCGAGCAGGAACACCTCCTCGGCGAGGCCGTGGTTGACGGGCAGCGCCGCCGCCGCGTCGGCCATCGCCGAGGACTCGGCCTCGCGGGCGAGGGCCGAGACCGAGACGAGCTGCCCGGGCGCGGCGAGGAGCATGGCGAGCTGGTCGGTGCACAGGTTCATCGACACGACCCGCGCCGGCGCGGCGGGCGCCGGGGCGGGAAGCGCGAGGGCGAGGCACGCGACGAGCACGCGGCGCATGGTCAGAAGACGCTCCGCAGCCCGACGAACGCGGTCACGCCCGGCGTCGCGTAGCCGTCGAGCTCCTCGTAGTCGGTGTCGAGCAGGTTCTCGATGCGCCCGGTCAGGGTCACGGTGTCGCTCAGGCGGTGCTCGGCGGCGAGGTTGACGAGGGTGTAGTCGTCGAGCGCGACCCGCTCGGTGCCGAAGGAGGGATCGGTGTAGTCGAAGTCGACGTTGTCGATCACCCGGCGGATGTCGAGGTTCACCACCGTGCGGTCGTTCGGGAGCGCGTAGTCGACGTTGAGCGCGATCTCCTGCCCGGGGCGGCGGATCTCCTGCTGGCCGTCGGGGTCGGTGGCGTCGAGCCAGGTGTAGGCGAGGCCGAGGGTGAGGGCATCGCTCACCGCGAAGCGGCCCGCGACCTCGACGCCTTCGCGGCGGCTGGTGCCGTCCTCGTTGACCGGGGTCGAGTCGCCGGTGGCGAAGTCGTAGACCGGGACGATCTCGTCGGTCAGCCGCTCGTTGAACCAGGTGATGTCGGCGACGGCGCGGCCGCCGAGGAAGGTCTGCTCGACGCCGACGTCCCAGCCGCGGCTCGCCTCGGGCTCGAGGTCGGGGTTGCCGATCCACTGGCCGGGGATGAAGCCGAACTGCTCGTAGAGCGTCGGATTCTGCGAGCCGGTGCCGTAGGAGGCGTGGAGGCGCGTCGTGTCGTTCGGCAGGACGTAGGAGGCGGCGACGCTCCACGTCGTCACGTCGGCGAAGCCGTCGTTGAAGTCGTGGCGGACGTTGGCCTGCACGCTCAGGTCGTCGAGGAAGATGCCGCGGTACTGGCCGATCAGGCTCGTCGTGTCGCGCGACTGGGTGGCGAGCTGGCTCGGGTCCCAGACGATGCCGGCGTCATTGTGTTTGAAGCGCTCGTCGGTCTGCTCGACCCCGAAGCTCACCGTCTGGCCGGCGCTCGCCACGGTGCCGGCGTCGAGGGCGACGGTGCCGAGGTAGCGGAGCGTCGTGCGCCGGCTCGAGGTGTCGGCGTCCTTCACCCCGTCGCGGCGGCTCTGGTCGTCCATGTCGGCGTAGGTGGCGCGGAGCTCGTTCGTCATCCGTCCGCCGAAGGCGTCGAGCGTCGCGAAGGCCGAGCCGAAGAGCTCGGTGCGGGAATGGACGAGATCGTCGTCGACGACGAGGCCGTCGCGGCTCGTCGCGCCGAAGATGAAGTCGTCGTAGTCCGAGGTGCGGTCGACGTAGCGCAGCGTGCCGCCGACGGTCAGCGCGTCGGTCAGCGCGTAGGAGGCGCTGGCGTTGACCGTGACGTTGTCGTCGCCGTCCTTCTCGCCGCCCGAGCCCGCGACGTCGAAGCCGCGGACGTCGCGCCCGGCGACGGCGAGCGACAGGTCGGCGCGGTCGGTCAGGTGGCGGACCGCGGCGGTGCCGGCGACGGTGCCGTCGCTGCCGACCTCGGCGCTGCCCGAGTAGGTCGTGCCCGCGGTGTCGGCGCGCTTGGTGGTGATCGAGATGACGCCGCCGATGGCGTTCGAGCCGTAGATCGCCGACTGCGGCCCGCGCAGCACCTCGATGCGCGCGATGTCGGCGGAGAGGAGCCCGCCGAAGTCGTACTCGCCGGTCTCGGGGGCGGAGACGTCGACGCCGTCGATCAGCACGACGACGTGGTTGCTCTCCGACCCGCGGATGCGGACCTGGGTGACCCCGCCGGTCGCGCCGGAGCGGGTGACCGAGACGCC
Source organism: uncultured Rhodovulum sp. (assembly GCA_964511815.1). Classification (GTDB taxonomy): domain Bacteria; phylum Pseudomonadota; class Alphaproteobacteria; order Rhodobacterales; family Rhodobacteraceae; genus Amaricoccus. The sequence continues at coordinate 1,037 of CAZEGY010000106.1, read as the reverse complement.
GGGGAGGGCGCGGAGCGCGTCGGCGACGTAGGCGTCCTGGCTGCGGGCGAGATCCTCGGCGGTGACGACCGAGACGGCGCGGCCGAACTCCGCGGCCGGGACCGGCGTCAGTCCGCCCGAGACGATGATCGGGTCGAGCTCGAGAATTCCGTCGACCGCATCCTGCGCGGTCGCGGCGCCGGCGGCGAGGAGCGCCGTCGAGGCTGCGACGATGAGGGTTCGCATGGGATTCTTGCCCCTTCCTGCCCGCGGAGGCCGTCCGCGGGGCGTTCCTGCTGTCGGGTCGTTGGAAGGGGTCGCCCTCCGCAGACGGTGCGCGTCACCACTGCGGAAGCTCCGCCGCCCGCCGCGCCGCCCGAGCGGGGACCGGGTGAACGCCGAGGCAGGTCTCCTGGCTCGCGGGTCTCCGCACCGGCCGGCCTTCCCGGGCCTCGCGACCCAGTGGCGTCTTGCGGCAGCGCTCTCCGCCTACAGTTGCGGGGGCAGCCGCGGACTTGGCCATCCCGGAAGAGGGCCGGGGGAGGCCGCACCGCGTTCCCTTTTCACGGACGGTCACCCGCCCGAACCAAGGCGGCGCCAAGGTGCGTCACGGGCCCGGCGATGTCAACGCGGCGCTGTCGCGGCGCGGCGGAGAGAACTCAGGCGAAAGCGCGCCCCGAAGGCCATGCCGTCTCGCGCGCGGGACGATGGTCAAGTCGTTGATGTTGCGGGATAAGCCTTCGCGCGTTAACCCTCTGGAAAGGTGCGAAACGGCCGCTCACCGGCGGCCTCGGCGTTCGTCCCCTTGGGCGAAGGGTGGGGATCTCCCGGATTTCGACCGTCGGCGAAATCCGGTCGCGTCCGCCCCCGGCGGGCGGACGCGAAACGCGTCCGCGGGGCGCGGCCACGCCCGGATCCATGGCGAGGGAATGCTCCCCTCCGTTCATGCCCCTCGGCCTGCGGAAGGCACGGGGGGGTGCGGGGGGTGCGGGGGGCGGTCGTGCGGAGGGCTTTCAGAGGTCGAGGGCGGCGCCGGGGTGGAGGGCGCGGGCGAGCTC
>CAZEGY010000105.1:0-9540 GCA_964511815.1 uncultured Rhodovulum sp. | reverse complement strand
CCTCGGCGCAGGTGCCCTCGGGATAGGCGACGTTCTCGACGTTGCAGCCGGCGTGCACGCTCCCGTCCGGGCAGCGGATCGCGGCGCCGACGCGGAAGCCGGAATAGGGCACGTAGGCGTTGGCGCGGGCGCTCAGGGCAACGTCGAAGAGGTCCATCGGCCGGCTCCCTCGGCTGGTCGGGCCGACTATGGCGAGCCCCGCCCCGGCTTGGCAAGGCCGAACCCGGCGGGCGCACGGCGGGTCGGGATCAGGTTCCGGAGCGGCGCTGGTCGCGGGCGGTCCAGCTCTCGATCTTGCGGTAGATCGTCGATGGCGAGAGCGCGAGCATCTTCGCCGCCCGCGGGATCGACCCGCCGCAATGCTCGATCGTCGCCTCGATCAGCGCCCGCTCGATCTCGGCGAGCGGGGTCCCGACGAGAAGGTTGACCGCCTGACGCGACGAGGACTTCGGGACGGCGCGGGTCGGCGTCGGCAGCGCCGCGACGGTGCCGTTCGCCGCCCCGGCCCCGGCCCCGGCTCCGACGGCGATCTCGGCCGGCAGCATCGCCACCGTGACGAGCCGGCCGTCGTGCAGCACGACGATGTTGCGCACGACGTTGAGGAGCTGGCGCACGTTCCCCGGCCACGGCCGCGAGGCGAGGATCGCCCGCACCGCCTCGTCGAAACCGGTGAAGCTCTTGCCCTCCTCGGCCGCGAAGGCGGCGAGGCTCGCCTCGGCGATGTCGAGGATGTCCTCGGGCCGGGCGCGGAGCGGCGGCATGTGGATCGGCACGACGTGCAGCCGGTAGAACAGGTCCTCGCGGAAGCGCCCCTGGCGCACCTCCTCGGCGGGATCGCGGTTCGTCGCGCAGACGATGCGCACGTCGACCTTCACCGGGCGCGCGGCACCGACCGGCTGGATCGTCGAGGTCTGGAGGAAGCGCAGAAGCTTGGTCTGGAGCGAGAGGTCCATCTCGCAGATCTCGTCGAGAAAGAGCGTGCCGCCGTCGGCCACCGCGGCGGCGCCCGGCTTGTCGGAGAGCGCGCCGGTGAAGGCGCCCTTCAGGTGGCCGAAGACCTCGGACTCGAGCAGGTCGCGCGGGATCGCGGCGCAGTTGAGCGGCACGAACGGCTTCGCCGCCCGCGCCGAGACCGCGTGGATCGCGCGAGCGCAGACCTCCTTGCCGGTGCCGCTCTCGCCGGTGATGAACACCGTCGCCGTCGAGCGCCCGATCGAGCGCACCATCCGGTAGATCTCGTCCATCGCCGGCGAGCGGCCGATGAAGCCCTGGAAGCCCTTGCTCGGCGCGTCGCCGGCGTCGTCCTCTCCGGGGCCGCCGAGGGTCGCCCCGGCGTTGGCGACGGCGCTGAGCAGGCGCGCCTCGTCGAAGGGTTTGACGAGGAAGTCGAAGGCGCCGGCGCGCATCGCCTCCACGGCGCGGTTGATCGAGCCGTTCGCGGTGATGACGATCACCCGCGTCTCCGGCGCCTCGCGGCGGAGCGAGGCGAGGAGCTCGAGCCCGTCGCCGTCGGGGAGCTGGAGGTCGAGGAGCACGAGCCCGGGCCGCACCCGCTCGCAGGCCTCGCGGGCGTCGGCGAGCGTGCCCGCGGTCTCGACGGCGTAGCCGGCACGGGTCAGGACCGAGCGGTAGACCAGCGCCAGCGTGGCGGTGTCCTCGACGAGCAGCAGGGTCACAACGCCCCCCGCCGCTCGCGCGCGAAGGCGACGGCGAGGTCGATCTCCGCCGCGCACTCGACGACCGCCCCGGCGATCGCCGCCTCGGCCTCGGTGTGCGCCGAAGCGTTCAGCGCCCGCGCCCGCGCCTGCAGCCTGAGCGCCCCGAGCGCGCCCGCGACCGAGATCAGGATGTGCGAGGCGGCACGGATCGCCGGGCGGTCGACCGGGCCGCTCGCCGCCACGAGGTCGCGCTGCGCCGCCTGGAGGTCGGCGATCACCTTGTCGAGGAGCTCGGCCATCAGCTCGGGGCCGACCGCCTCGCAGAGCGCGGCATAGGTCTCTGCGTCGATCACGGGCTCGGCCCCGTCGCCCGCCGCGACGTCCTCGCCCGCGAGGACAGTCAATGATCCCGCCGAGCCGCGCCGGAGGTGGGGGGCGAGGCTCTCGCCGAGGGCCTCGACGCTCGCCACCGGCTTCGAGATCAGCCCGTTCGCCCCGGCCGCGGCGATGCGCTCGCGGTGCTCGCGCATGGCGTAGGCGGTGAGCGCCACGATCGGCACCCGCGCCTTGCCGTCGCCGCGGGCGCGGATCGCGCGGATGACGTCGAGCCCCGACATGCGCGGCATCTCGATGTCGACGACGACGAGGTCGAAGGCGTCCTCGTCGAAGCGGTCGAGGGCCTCGATGCCGTCCGAGCAGATGGTGACGCTGGCGCCGAGGGCGCGCAGCATCTGGAGCGCGACCATCTGGTTGGTGAGATTGTCCTCGGCGAGGAGCAGCCGGGCGCCGGAGAGACGCGCCGGCGGCTTCGCGACCGACCCCGCCGGCGGCAGGCGCAACACCGCCTCGGTCCCCCCGCCCGGCCGGTCGCCGAGGCTGACCGGCGCCCCGAGTCGGTCGGCGAGGGCGCGGACGACGTCGAGCCCGCGCGGGCCGTCGGCCTCGGGCGGCGTCTCGAAGCCCGCCCCGGTGCCACCTGTCCCGTCGTCGGTCAGGTGGAAGACGACCTCGCGGCCGGCGTTGGTGCCGACCGAGAGGGTCACCGTCCCGGCGGACGAGTAGCGCAACGCGTTGTCGACGAGGTTGTCGAGGATGCGCAGGAGCGCCAGCCGCTCGACCCGGACCGTCGCCGGCACCCCCTCCTCGGCGCGCGTGACGAGCGCGATGCCGCGGGCCCGCGCCTCGGCCGCGTGGGCCGCGCGCATCCGCGACAGCAGGGTCTCGACGGCGACCTCCTCGGGCGGCGCCGTCTCGCCGCGCATCACCCGCACGAGCCCGGTCAGGGTCCGCGCCGACGCCGCCGCCTGGTCGAGGAACTCCCGCGTCGGCGCGTCGAGGTCGGCCGCGGCGACGCCGCTCACCCCCGCGAGCACCGCACTGAGGGCGCGGTCGATGTCGTGGCGGAGGAACGCCACCTCCCCCGCGTCGAACGTCAGACCGACGGAGGGCTTCTGGCTCTGGTCCAGCGAGAGATCGTAGGCGGTCATGACATCCTTGGCCGTCCGCTCCCGCTATCCCGTCGCCGACGGCGACTACACAATAGGTTGAATCTCGAGAGTCGCATTAGCGCAGAGGATACCGCGCCCGATGCAAAATGCAAAACACAATCGGATAACGCCCACGTGACTCGCGCCTCAGGACGCGAGCCGCCCGAGGATGCTGGTGCGCAGGCGCGACATGTCGTTGGGAGTCTCGACGATGTCGTCGAAGAACTGCGGGCTCTGGGGCAGCCCGAGCGCGACGAAAAGGGCACCGGGGAAGGTGCCGCGCAGACGCGCCATCAGCGGCGCCTCGCCGACGGTGGTGCTGTCGACGAGCACGACGTCGACGAGCCCGCCCGAGTCCTGCGGCACGAACACCACCCGGTCCGACTTGAGCGCGGCACGGTAGATCGTCGCCAGCGCCTCCGAGCGGGTCTCGAGATGGACGCGGATGCGCTCGAGCCGCTCGGGGCGCGCCGGTACCGTCACCCGGATCGCCCTGCCTCCGCCCGGCACCTCGGCGAGAAGGATCAGGCCGTGCGTCGCGGCGAGGAGCGCGCGGGCGATGAGCGGCCGCAGTGCCTCGGAGGCGACCTGGTCAGGCGCCACCTCGCTCAGGCCCATCAGCAGGTCGAGACGCCAGTCGGCCTCGCTGTCGTCCTCGGCGAAGCGGATCTCGCCGACGAGGCCGCCGCCGTGGTGGCGGAAGCGGATCACCGTCCCCGCCGGATCGCGGCCCTCGATCATGTAGACCGCGAGGTGCAGGAAGATCTGGCGCAGCCGGTCGAGGTCGCCGTAGACCCGCTCGGGCGTCCCCGGCGCCACCTCGACCCGCGCCCGCCCGGCGCCCTCGGCCCGGAGCGATTCCTGGAGCGCGTCGGCGAGACCGGCGACACGGAACGGCTCGTTGCGGAGATGGATGCGCCCGTCCTGGACCTCGCCGTAGTCGAGCATCCCGTTCAGCATCTGGAGCATCGACCGCCCGGAGTTCTGCGCCTGCGCGACCAGCCGGCGCTGGCGCTCGACGAGGTCGGCCTGCCCGAGAAGCGCGAGGGGGCCGAGGATGCCGTTCAGCGGGTTGCGGAGCTCGTGGCTCATCATCGTCAGGAACCGCGACTTGGCGCGGCTCGCCTGTTCCGCGTGCTCGGCGCTGCGCCGCACCACGCGCACGAGGTCGCGCTGGCGGCGGTTCTCGCGCAGGATGAGAAAGAGCGAGAGCACGCTGACGAGCACCGCGGCGACGCTGATGAAGGCCGTCGTCCGCGCACTCGCCTGGATGCGCTCGCGCACCCGCGCGCCCGCCGCCCCGTCGGCGCGGAGCACGCGCAGGGTGTATTCGCGCAGCTCGGTCTGGAACTCGGCGAGCCGGGCCTCGATCGCGTCGAGGGTCGTCGCGTCGGAGAGATCGAGCGGCCGGACGGCCGGGTCTATCTCCGAGAGATAGGCCGTGATCGCCGCGACCGAGCCGTGCTCGGAGTCGTAGCGCCGGAGGCTCTCCCCGACCTGTCCGTGCCCCATCATGAACACCCGGCTCCACAGGATGTCGAAGCGCTCGTGCATCTCGTCGACCGCCTCGGCGGCCGGCGCGCGGCGGAGCTGCGACAGGGCCATCCGGAAGCGCAGGAGCTCGATCTCCATCTGGGAGGCCGACCACTGGGTGTTGTCCTGGCTGATGACGCGCAGGTTCTCGACGTCCTTGCGGATCGTCAGGAACCCGACGGCAGCGAATCCGGCCGCCGCCAGCAGCAAGAGGATGCCGAGGTAGCGCGGGATCGGGCGGGGCGTGGTCACGTCGCGGACACGGCGGGTCACAGGGCTTCGATGCGGATGACCTGCCAGATCAGCCGGCGCAGGTAGACGGGGTCGCGCAGTTCCGCATGGTCGGAGATCGGATACATGAGCCAGAGCGGCCCCTTGTCGCGCCGCGACAAGGGCTTGCCGTCGGCCTCGATCGCGAGGATCGCGTCGAACTCGGTGAAGTCGCTGGTCGGGATGTCGACGTAGTAGTCGTTCACCGCCACGAAGCGCACCATGCGCAGCCGGCCGAGGCCGAGCTCGGCGAGCACGTCGCGCACGAGCGGCCCGCGGTAGGCGACGAGCCCGTCGCTGAACTCGTTCTCGGTCCGCACCACCACCTGCGGCAGCGCCGCCAGATCGTCGAGGCTGAGCTCCCGGGTCTCGCTACGCCCCGCGCCGACGAGCTCGAGGGCCGCCTCCGCCCGCGCGCCGCCGAGCGGGAACGCGAGGACGCCGACGAGCAGGATCAGTCGGCAGGCGCGGGCGACGCCGCTGGCTGAGATCACGGTTCATTCCTCCATGCCCGGCATCCACGGGCGAGAGTTCCCGCGAGAATCCTGACATTTACTTAAACCCGCTCCTTCCTGCACAACAACTATGACGAGTTGATTCCCGCGACAAAAATGCCCGCTGCGAGTGTCCGCGCCCGGTGGGCCGCGGGAAACGGCCGCGAGCGGGCGGGTCCCGCCCGCCCGATCGTCGCGGAACCTCGGGTCAGCGGCGCGGGAACCCCGCCCCCGCCAGGGTCTCGCCGATCTCGTCGAGAATCGCCGGATCGTCGATCGTCGCCGGCATCTTCCACTCCCGGCCGTCGGCGATCCGGCCCATCACCCCGCGGAGGATCTTGCCCGAGCGGGTCTTCGGCAGACGCTCGACGACGAGCGCGTCCCGGAAGGCGGCGACCGGCCCGATGCGCTCACGGACGAGGCGCACGCACTCGGCGACGATCTCGGCGTGGTCGCGGGCGCAGCCCTTGTTGAGGCAGAGAAAGCCCATCGGCAACTGCCCCTTCAGCGCGTCGTCGACGCCGATCACCGCGCACTCGGCGACGTCGGGGTGGCTCGCGAGCACCTCCTCCATCGCCCCGGTCGACAGGCGGTGGCCGGCGACGTTGATGACGTCGTCGGTCCGCGCCATGATCGACACGTAGCCGTCGGCGTCGATCACGCCGGCGTCGCCGGTCTCGTAGTAGCCGGGGAAGGTGGCGAGATAGCTCCGCACGAAGCGGGTCTCGGCGTTCCAGAGCGTCGGCAGCGTCCCCGGCGGCAGCGGCAGCCGGATCGCCACGGCGCCGAGCTCGCCCGCGGGCAGGGGTTCGCCGGTCTCCGAGAGGATCTGCACGTCGTAGCCCGGCATCGGCACCGTCGGCGAGCCGAGCTTGACCGGCAGGAGCTCGATCCCCGCGGGGTTGGCGGCGATCGGCCAGCCGGTCTCGGTCTGCCACCAGTGGTCGATCACCGGCACGCCGGTCTGGCGCTGGAGCCATTCGATGGTGTCGGGGTCGGCCCGCTCGCCGGCGAGGAACACGTAGCGGAGCGCGGAAAGGTCGTAGTTCTTCAGGAGCGCGCCGTCGGGGTCCTCGCGCTTCACCGCGCGGAAGGCGGTCGGGGCGGTGAAGAAGCTCCCGACCCCGTACTCCTCGAGCACCCGCCAGAACGTTCCGGCGTCGGGCGTGCCGACGGGCTTGCCCTCGAAGACGATCGTCGTCGCCCCGATCAGGAGCGGCGCGTAGCAGATGTAGGAGTGGCCGACGACCCAGCCGACGTCCGACGCCGCCCAGAAGACGTCCCCCGGCTTCACGTCGTAGACGTTGGTCATCGTCCAGGCGAGCGCCACCATGTGCCCGCCGTTCGCCCGCACCACGCCCTTCGGCTGGCCGGTCGTGCCCGAGGTGTAGAGCACATAGAGCGGGTCCATGCCGCCGACCTCGGTGCAGGGCGCGGGTGCTGCGCCCTCCTGGAAGGCGTGCCACTCGACGTCGCGGCCGTCGACGAGGGTGGCCGGCCCCTGCTCGCGCTGGAAGACGACGCAGAAGTCCGGCGCATGCTCCGCGATCCCGAGCGCCTCGTCGAGGAGGGGCTTGTAGGCGACGATCCGCCCGGGCTCGATCCCGCACGAGGTCGCGATCACCGCCTTCGGCTTCGCGTCGTCGATGCGGACGGCGAGCTCGGGCGCGGCGAACCCGCCGAAGACGACCGAGTGGATCGCCCCGAGCCGGGCGCAGGCGAGCATGGCGACGAGCGCCTCGGGCACCATCGACATGTAGATGACGACCCGGTCGCCCTTGCCCACCCCGCGCGCGGCGAGGGCGCCGGCGAGCCGCGCCACCCGGTCGCGGAGCTCGGCATAGGTGATCGCCGCCTTAGAGCCGGTCACCGGCGAGTCGTAGACGATCGCCCGCCGGTCGCCGTGGCCCGCCTCGACGTGGCGGTCGACGGCGTTCCAGCAGGTGTTGCACGTCGCGTCGGCGAACCATCCGTAGAGGGGCGCGCGGCTGGCATCGAGCGCCCTGGTCGGCGCCCGGCTCCAGTCGATCGCCTCGGCCGCCTTCATCCAGAAGCCCTCGGGATCGGCCTTCCAGCCGTCGTAGACGTCCCGATACCTCGCCATCGCCCCCTCCGTCGTTGGTTACCCGTAGCTTTGCACCGGAGCCCCCGCGAGCGCCGCGATGTTCAGGAGACCGCGCGCCGTGATCGACGGCGTCACGATGTGGGCCTTGTTGCCCATGCCCATCAGGATCGGCCCGACCTCGAGGCCGCCGGCCACCACCTTGATGATGTTCCGCACCCCGCTCGCCGCGTCGGTGTTGGCGAAGACGAGCACGTTCGCCGGGCCGTCGAGCCGCGAGTTCGGGAAGATGCGCGCGCGCAGGTCCGGGTCGAGCGCCGCGTCGGAATGCATCTCGCCGTCGTACTCGAAGTCGAGCGCCTGCGCGTCGAGCAGCGCGAGCGCGCCGCGCATCCGCCGGCCGGAGCTCGTGTCGAGGTTGCCGAACTGCGAGTGCGAGCAGAGCGCGACCTTCGGGACCAGCCCGAAGCGGCGGACGTGGCGGGCCGCCGCGATCGTCACGTCGGCGATCTCCTCGGGCGTCGGCTCGGGATGGACCTGGGTGTCGGCGATGAACACCACCGCCTTCTCGTGGATCATCAGCGACAGCGCCCCGACCGGATGCAGGCCGTCGCCCGCGAGCACCTCGCGCACGTAGTTGAGGTGCCAGAGGTACTGCCCGAAGGTGCCGCAGATCAGGCTGTCGGCCTCGCCGCGCTGCACCATGACCGCGCCGATCGCGGTGGTGTTCGTGCGCATGATCGCACGGGCGAGATCGGGAGTGACGCCGCGACGCTGCATGATCGTGTGGTACGTCCCCCAGTACTCCCGGTATCGCGGGTCGTTCTCGGGGTTCACGAGCTCGATGTCACGCCCGACCTTCAGGGGGATCGCGCTGCGCTCGCAGCGCGATTCGATCACGTCGGGGCGTCCGATCAGGATCGGCCGCCCGACGCCCTCCTCGGTCATCGCGAAGGCCGCGTGCAGCACCCGCTCGTCCTCGCCCTCGGCGAAGACGATCCGCCGCCCGCCCGAGTGCGCGACCTCGAAGACGCGGCGCATGATGAAGGCCGACCGGAAGACCGACTGGTTGAGGCTCGCCTTGTAGGCCTCGATGTCGGCGACCGGCCGCGACGCGACGCCGGTCTCGATCGCCGCTCGCGCCACCGCCCCCGCGACGATGGCGAGAAGCCGCGGGTCGAAGGCCTTGGGGATCAGGTAGTCGCGCCCGAAGGAGAGCCGCTCGCCCTGGTAGGCGGCCTGCGCCTCGGCGCTCGACGAGGCGCGGGCGAGCGCCGCGATGCCCTCGACGCAGGCGATCTGCATCGCGTCGTTGATCTCGGTCGCGCCGACGTCGAGGGCGCCGCGGAAGATGAACGGGAAGCAGAGGACATTGTTGACCTGGTTCGGGAAATCGCTCCGCCCGGTCGCGATGATGGCATCGGGGTTCGCCGCCCGCGCCACCGCCGGGTCGATCTCCGGGTTCGGGTTGGCGAGCGCGAAGATGATCGGGTCGCCCGCCATCTTGCGCACCATCTCGGCGGTCAGCACCCCGGGGCCCGACAGGCCGAGGAAGAGGTCGGCGCCCTCGATCACCTCGCCGAGCGTGCGCAGCGCGCTCTTCTGCGCATAGGCTGCCTTCTCCGGGTTCATGTCCTCGGCCCGGCCCTCGTAGACGAGGCCGTGGATGTCGCAGAGCCAGACGTTCTCGCGCTTCACCCCGAGCTTGAGCAGCATGTTGAGGCAGGCGATCCCGGCCGCGCCGCCGCCGGTCGAGACGATCTTGACGTCCTCGAACCGCTTGTTCGCGACGCGGATCGCGTTCGTCGCCGCGGCGCCGACGACGATCGCGGTGCCGTGCTGGTCGTCGTGGAAGACCGGGATCTTCATCCGCTCGCGGCACAGGCGCTCGACGACGAAGCACTCGGGCGCCTTGATGTCCTCGAGGTTGATCGCCCCGAAGGTCGGCTCGAGGCTCGCGACGATCTCGGCGAGCTTCTCGGGGTCGGTCTCGTTCACCTCGATGTCGAAGCAGTCGATGTTGGCGAACTTCTTGA
>CAZEGY010000104.1:5535-9552 GCA_964511815.1 uncultured Rhodovulum sp. | reverse complement strand
GGCTACGCCATGCGCATCTGGCTCGACCCGCTGGCGCTCGCCCGCTACGCGCTGACCGCCACCGACGTCACCTCGGCCGTCGAGGCCCAGAACACCACCGTCTCCGTCGGCTCGCTCGGCGCCCTGCCCACCACCCTCGGCCAGCAGTTCACCGCGACGATGACGGCGCAGAGCCAGCTCAGGACCGTCGCCGACTTCGAGAACATCCTGCTCGAGACCGACGCGACCGGCGCCGCCGTCACCCTCGGCGACGTCGCCCGCGTCGAGATCGGCCAGGAGGACTACGGCTCCAACTCGCGCTTCTCGGGCCTCCCCGCCGCCGGCTTCGGCGTCAACCTCGCCACCGGCGCCAACGCCGTCGACACCGCCGAGCGCGTGCGCGCCACCCTCGACCGGCTCGCCCCGGCGCTGCCCTCGGGGGTCGAGTTCCGCATCGCCCACGACACCTCGCCCTTCGTCGAGGCCTCGATCGAGAAGGTCTACCATACGCTGATCGAGGCGATCGTCCTCGTGCTGCTCGTCATCCTCGTCTTCCTGCAGAACTGGCGGGCGACGTTCATTCCGATCGTCGCGGTGCCGGTGGTGCTCCTCGGCACCTTCGCGGTGCTCTGGGGCCTCGGCTACTCGATCAACACCCTGACGATGTTCGCCATGGTGCTCGCCATCGGCCTTCTCGTCGACGACGCCATCGTCGTCGTCGAGAACGTCGAGCGCACGATGCGGACCGAGGGCCTGCCCCCGGTCGAGGCGACCGAGAAGAGCATGGACCAGATCACCGGGGCGCTGGTCGGCATCGCCCTCGTCCTCTCGGCGGTCTTTTTGCCGATGGCCTTCATGGGCGGCTCGACCGGCGTCATCTACCGCCAGTTCTCGGCGACGATCATCACCGCGATGCTGCTCTCCGCCCTCGTCGCGCTGATCCTGACCCCGGCGCTCTGCGCGATGCTGCTCCGGCCGCACGCGGGCGAGGGCATCGCGCCGGCGCGCTGGTTCAACCGCGGCTTCGACGCCCTGACCCGCGGCTACACCGGCGCGGTGCGCCGCATCGTCGCCCGCCCGTTCTCGATGCTGCTCCTGCTCGCCGTCGTCGTCGTCGGCGCGTGGCAGCTCTATGCCCGGCTGTCGTCCTCCTTCCTGCCCTCGGAGGACCAGGGGGCGCTCATGGTCCGCATCGAGCTGATCGAGGGCGCGACGCAGGCCCAGACCCTCGCCGCCGTCGAGGACGTCGAGGCCTACCTCATGGGCGAGGAGTCCGACGCCGTCACCTCGGTCTTCGCCGCGCTCGGCTTCGGCTTCTCCGGCAGCGGCCAGAACACCGCGATGGTCTTCGCCAAGCTCGCGGACTTCGCCGAGCGCAGCGACCCCGACCTCGCCGCCGGCGCCGTCGCGCTCCGCGCCAACCAGCACTTCGCCGGCTACCGCGCCGGGCAGGTGATGTTCATGCAGCCGCCGGCGATCCCCGGCCTCGGCAACACCGCCGGCTTCTCGATGTACCTGATCGACCAGTCAGGCGGCGGCATCGAGGCGCTGACCGAGGCCGCGGCCACCCTCGAGACCCTCGCCGCCGGCGACGCGCGCGTGCAGAACGTCACCGCCGAGGGCACCGACTCCGAGAGCGCGCTCCGCATCGTCATCGACCAGCAGAAGGCCGAGAGCTTCGGCCTCTCGCTCGCCGAGCTCAACGCCATGCTGTCGACGATCTTCGCCGGCGACGAGGTCAACGACTTCGTCCTCGGCTCGTCCCTGAAGCCGGTGATCGTCCAGGCCGAGGCGCCCTACCGGATGCAGCCCGAGGACGTGGACGACTGGTACGCCCGCAACGACGCCGGCGAGATGGTCCCCTTCCACGCCTTCGTCACCACCGAGTGGGCCCCGGTCGCCCCGCGCCTCGCCCGCTACAACGGGGCGACCGCGCTGCAGATCTCGGGCGAGCCCGGCGAGGGCGCCTCGTCCGGCACCGCGATGACGGCGATGGAGGAGCTCGTCGCCGAGCTTCCCGGCGGCTACGGCGTCGCCTGGACCGGCATCAGCTACCAGGAGCGCCAGTCGGGCAACCAGGCGCCCTACCTCTACGCCCTCGCCGTCCTCGTCGTCTTCCTCTGCCTCGCCGCGCTCTACGAGAGCTGGACGATCCCGCTCTCGGTGATGCTCGCCGTGCCGGTCGGCGTTCTCGGCGCGCTCGCCGCGGCGCTCATCTTCGGCCAGTCGAACGACGTCTACTTCAAGGTCGGCATCCTGACGACGATCGGCCTCGCCGCGAAGAACGCCATCCTCATCGTCGAGTTCGCCGCCGACCTCGAGAAGCGGGGCCGGCCCCTCCTCGACGCCACCGTCGAGGCCGCGCACCTGCGCCTGCGCCCCATCCTGATGACCTCGATCGCCTTCTCGCTCGGCGTCCTGCCGCTCGCGATCGCCACCGGCGCCGGCGCCGCGGCGCAGAACGCCATCGGCATCGGCGTCCTCGGCGGCGTCCTGACCGCCACCTTCATCGGCATCTTCATGGTGCCGGCCTTCTACGTCGTCGTGCGCCGCGCCTTCGGCCGCCGCACCACGCCCCGTGCTGCCCGGAGTGCCTCGTGAAACCAGCCCTTCTCGCCCTGCCCTTCCTCGTCGGGCTCGCCGCCTGCACGGTCGGCCCGAACTACCAGGCGCCGAAGATCGGCCTCGCCGCGCGCTTCGCCGAAGGCGACGGCGCGACGGACGGCGACGTCGCGCTCGAGCGCTGGTGGACGGGGTTCGGCGACGCGACGCTGAACCAGATCGCCGACCGCGGCCTCGCCCAGAACCTCGACATCCTGACCGCGATCGAGCGGATCAACCAGGCCGAGGCCGCGCTCCGCGCCACCGGCGCCGCCGCGCTCGTCACCGGCGACATCGGCGCCGAGGCCACCCGCTCCAGGCAGCAGGGCGTCATCGACAGCGAGTCCTCCGCCACCGCCGCCGCCACCTTCGTCATCGACCTCTTCGGCGGCGAGGCCCGCGCGCGCCAGCAGGCCGAGGCCGAGCTCGAGGCCTCCACGCTCGACGTCGGCACCGCCCGCCTCGCCTACCTGTCGAGCCTCGTCGGCGCCTACATCGACGCCCGCTACTACCAGGAAGCCGCCGCGATCACCCGCGGCCTGATCGACACCCGCCGCCAGACCCTCGAGCTCGTGGAGCGCCAGCAGGGCGTCGGCCTCGCCACCGACCTCTCCGTCCTCCAGGCGCAGGCGCTGCTCGAGGAGACCCGCGCCACGCTCCCCGCCTTCGAGCAGGGCTACGCGAGCTCGGTCTACGCGATCGCGACGCTGCTCGCCACGCCGGCCGCGCCGCTGACCTCCGGGCTCGGGCGCGGCGCCGTCCAGCCCCGGCCGCCGCGCGGCGCCGAGGCCGGCCTTCCCGCCGACCTCCTCCGCAACCGCCCCGACATCCGCTCCTCCGAGCGCGCCGTCGCCGCCGCCGTCGCCGCCGTCGGCGTCGCCGAGGCCGACCTCTACCCGTCGCTCGACCTCTCCGGCAGCGTCTCGGCCTCGAACCCGTCGAGCTGGAGCTTCGGCCCCGCCATCGCCCTCCCGGTCCTGAACCAGCCGGTGCTCCGCGCCAACCGCGACCAGGCGATCTCGCTCGCCCGCCAGTCCGAGCTCGCCTGGCGCCAGTCGGTGCTTTCCGCCGTCGAGGAGGTGCAGACCGCCCAGGGCGCGGTCATCCGCGGCCGCCGCGAGCTCGCCGCCCAGCAGTCGGCGACCGAGATGTACCGCCGCGCCCGCGACCTCTCGCGCGAGACCTACGAGGCCGGCACCACCACCTTCCTCGACTTCCTCGACGCCGAGCGCTCGGCCGGCCAGACCGCCCTCGCCCTCGCCCTCTCGACCCGCAGCCTCGCCAACGACTGGGTCAGCCTCCAGATCGCCGCCGGCCGCGGCTGGGCCGTCGAGAGATAGCCGAGCGCCGAAACCCGCCGGGACGCCGTCAGGCCGATCCGCTCAGGTGGCCGTAGAAGCTCGAGCTGCGGGGATCGGGGCCGGTCAGGGTGACCTC
>CAZEGY010000104.1:2796-5435 GCA_964511815.1 uncultured Rhodovulum sp. | reverse complement strand
GCGGGAAGGCTTCCCGCCCGGAGCGCATGGCGTCACGCGGCGTCGTAGGGCGCGGGCACGAAGTCGAGCGGGGCGCCGGGCGGGATCAGCGCCTCCTTCTTCACGCTCTCGTCGAAGTCGCGGACGATGCGGTGCGCGTGCTGCATCACCCACCAGCGGACGTAGCGCTGGTTGACCGCCTCGCGCTCCTTCGGATCCTCCTGGAGGTGGGTGATCCGGGCGAAGCCGAGGGGCAGTTCCGGGTCGTGGAAGTGCTGCTGGCGCTTGAAGTTGATCTTGAAGTCCTTCCACTTCACCGCGTGGAGTTCGTCCTTGAGCCAGACGATCGAATGGTCGCGGGCGGACTCCTCGCTCTCGCCCAGGAAGAACGCGGTCTGGTCGACGCCGTCGATCAGCCGGTCCGAGGGCGGCTCGCAGCCGGTGAGCTTCAGGAGGGTGGTGAACATGTCGGTGACGTGGACCATCTCGTTGCTCTCGACGCCGGCGGGCACGTGGTCGGGCCAGCGGATCAGGAACGGGGTGCGGATGCCGCCTTCGGCCGAGCTGAAGTAGGAGCCGTCGAAGAAGCCGCCGGTGCCGCGGCCCGCGAGGTGGTCCTCGGCGCCATTGTCGCCGCACATGACGACGATGGTGTTCTCGCGCACCCCGAGCGCGTCGAGCTTGTCGACGAGGACGCCGAAGTCGTGGTCGAGCATCAGCAGGCAGTCGCCCCACTCGCCGTTCGAGCTCTTGCCGACGAACTCGTCGCGCGGCGACATCGGGAAGTGCATGAGCGAGTGGTTGAAGTAGACGTAGAACGGCTTGTCGTCGGCGACCGCCTTCTCCATGAACCTCAGCGCCCGCTTCTGGTACTCGAGGTCGCAGGTCTTCTTGGTCTCCATGGTGAGCTGCTCGTCGAGCAGCGGCCAGGCGCCCTCGCCCTTGCGGCCCTCGTGCATGTGGCTGAAGCCGTCGCGCTCGGGGACGTAGTGCGGGTCCTCGAGCCACATGCACTCGTCGTAGGTCCTGAGCGGCCCGTACCACTCGTCGAAGCCGTGATCGGTCGGGAAGCGGCCGTCCTCGGCGCCGATGTGCCACTTGCCGTAGATCGCCGAGGCGTAGCCGGCGTCGGCGAGGATCTCGGCGATGGTCTTCTCCCAGCTGACGATGCCGCCGCCGTTGCCGCCGAGGGCGATGGTGTGGTTGCCCGAGCGGATCGGGTAGCGGCCGGTCATCAGCGCCGAGCGGGTGGGGGTGCACTGCGGCTCGACGACGTAGTGGGTGAGCTTCATCCCCTCCCTGGCGAAGCCGTCCATCCGCCGGGTGTCGGCACCGCGCAGGATACCGCCGCCGTAGCAGCCGAGCTCGCCCATGCCGAGGTTGTCGACGTGGAAGAAGAGGATGTTGGGTTTCTTTCCGGACGGCATTTTCGGGTACTCCGTTATTGGCCCTTGGGGGGGGCGGGCGCGGCGTGGGGGTGTGCCGCGACCGGCAAAGGCCGTCCCGCCCGCGCGATCTCGCATCGCGCGGCGGCTCGCTCGGCCGTGCCCGGTCGTGGCGTTCGCCCGCCCTCCCGAGGATCCATGCACGGCCCGCGCCGCGCCGGAAAGTCTGCCCGACCGGATCCGGCAATTATTTGCCGACAAAGTCGATCGGGATTAAAGATATGCGTATGGACCGGCGATCGCGGCTCCGCTCGGCTCTCCGGAGCGGCAGCGGGCGTGGCGGGCTGACGACAGGGGTGACGATGCAGGGCAGTACCGATCTCGCGAAGGAGTCCGGCGCCGCGGGCGTCATTCTCACCGCCGACCGGGCCGGCAGTCCGCCGCATCTGCTCAGCGGTCTCACCCCGGCCCAGATCGACCGGGTCACCGCGGCGGGGCGCCGGCGCGTGGTGCACAAGGGCGAGCGTCTGTTCAGCCAGGGCCAGCTTCACGACGGCATCTACCTGATCGAGAGCGGCCGCGTCCGCGTCTTCTACGTCGCCCCGACCGGCCGCGAGATCACGCTCGCCTACTGGCATCCCGGCAACTTCGTCGGCGGTCCCGAGATATACCGGCGCGGCCGCCACACCTGGTCCGGGGTCGCGATGACGAGCGGCCGTGTCCTGCACCTGCCGGGCGACGCGCTGCGGGAGATGGTCATCGAGATCCCGACGCTCGCGAGCGGCCTGCTCGAGGCGCTGATCTTCAAGGCCAAGTGCTACTCGGCCCTCGCCCAGATGCTCGGCACCCGCTCCGCGGTCGAGCGCCTCGCCACCCTCCTCCTGCACCTCGTCGACCTCTACGGCGAGACGGCCGACGACGGCCTCGTCCGCATCGGCGCCGCGCTGTCCCACGCCGACCTCGCCAGCATGACCGGGGTCACCCGTCAGTCGGTCACGACGACGCTGAAGCGGCTCTCCGAGGGCGGCCTGATCGACACCCGCGGGCCCCGGATCGCCATCCGCGACCCGGACGGCCTCCGCGAGGTCCGGCTCGGGCGCATCGGCCGGCCGGCACCGGCAGGTTCGACGGCGGCTCGGGGGCGGAGGTTCGTGGGGGGTGACTGAGCTCGTTTCCGGGACTCGGCATTGATCAAAGGGCGGAGTCGCGCCGGCATCTCTCGATCTGCGCTCTCCGGCTGGCACGTCCCGGCTGCCGCCACCGTCGCGATCTGCG
>CAZEGY010000104.1:0-2696 GCA_964511815.1 uncultured Rhodovulum sp. | reverse complement strand
TCGACCTCGCGACCCGTCGCCTCGGACCCGTTGCGGGAGCCGTCGCCGGCGCCTGGATCGCCGCCATCGGCATCATGGCCGCCGCCCTGCCGTTTTAGGCGAAGGGTGGACGGCAGCCTTTCCCCGTGCGCGGGTCCGGCGTAGCCTGCCAGCGAGCCGCGGCGCTGGCGTCGCTCGAAAGGCAGCCGCTTCCCGACCCCGGAGAGAACAATGCATGGACTGCAGCTGCCCGCGATGATCGCCGCGACGTGCTTGGCGCTCGCACCCCTGGACGCGGCGGCCCAGGACGTGACGCCCGCCGAGGCCCGCGCGATCGCCAGGGAAGCCTACGTCTACGGCTTCCCGATGGTGGACAACTACCGCATCCAGCACGCCTATTTCGTCGATGCCACGAACCCGGAATACAAGGGGCCCTGGAACAAGATCGTCAACGTGCCGCGGGTCTACACGCCCGCCGACACGGCGATCCAGACACCGAACTCGGACACGCCCTATTCCTTCGTCGGACTCGACCTGCGGGCGGAGCCCTACGTCATCACCGTGCCGCCGATCGAGAAGGATCGCTACTTCAGCGTCCAGCTCATCGACTGGTATACCTTCAACTTCGACTACATCGGCAGCCGGACGACCGGCAACGATGGCGGCAGCTTCCTGGTCGCCGGTCCCGGCTGGCAGGGCGAGACGCCGGCGGGGATCGACAAGGTGTTCCACGCGGAGACCGAGTTTGTCTTCCCGCTGGTCCGGACGCAGCTCTTCGACCCCGCCGACATCGAGAACGTGAAGACGATCCAGGCCGGCTACCGGGTGGAGCCGCTGTCGGCCTTCGCCGACCGGCCGGCGCCGCCGGCTGCCCCGGCGATCGACTTCCTGCCGCCGCTGACCCCGGACGAGGAGAAGACCTCGCTCGCCTTCTTCGAGCAGCTGAACTTTATCCTGCAGTTCACGCCGACCGTCCCTTCCGAGACCGAGCTGATGGCGCGGTTTGCAGAGATCGGCGTTGGCGCTGGCAAGCCCTTCGACCCCGACGCGCTGACGCCCGAGACCAGGACGGCGATGGAGCAGGGCATCGCCGACGCGTGGGCCGATTTCGCGACTCTGAAGAAGCGGATCGACACGGGCGAGGTGACCTCGGGGCAGCTCTTCGGGACGCGCGGGTATCTGAAGAACGACTATCTCTACCGCATGGCCGGCGCGGTGCTCGGCATCTACGGCAACTCGCGCGAGGAGGCGATCTACCCGGCCTATGCCGTCGATGCCACGGGCGCGCCGCTGAGCGGGGCCAGCCGCTACACGGTGCATTTCGCGGCCGACGCGCTGCCTCCGGTCAACGCCTTCTGGTCGCTGACCATGTACGAGCTGCCGCAGAGCCTGCTCGTCGCCAATCCGCTCGACCGCTACCTGCTGAACGCCCCGATGCTCGGGCAGTTCGTGAAGGACGCCGACGGCGGCCTGACCTTCTACATCCAGCACGACTCGCCCGGAGCGGACAAGGAAGCCAACTGGCTGCCCGCCCCCGAGGGACCGTTCTTCGTCGCGATGCGCCTCTACTGGCCAAAGGAGGCGGCGCTCGACGGCAGCTGGGAGCATCCGCCCATGACGAAGGCGCCCTGAGGGGCGCCCAGCCCTTTCCAGAGCCTTCCGTGGGCAACTGCTGTTCATCGGGCTGGTGCTGGTGGTGGGGGCGCTACCCGGGCGGCGCTATCCGCTGCTGGTCGGCGGCATGATCCGGCCGGGCGGGCGGGGGCTGGGGGTGACGAGCTATTTGACGGGGTCGCGGCGGCCTGGTTCGTCGGGCGGGTTGCGGCCTTCTGACGCGTTTCGCGTGCGGCAAGGATCTGAAGCAGGAGACGCGCACAGCAGCCTGGATCTCGCTCGATCCATCCCCTTTCCCCGTGAAACACTTGGCGATGCTCGCTTAATGTTCTCATCGAGACGTGGGACAATCAGCACGGAAGTCAGACACCGCCGACGTTATCCCGTGAAATCAACCACCTGACCCCCGTCTCGCGCGCGAGACGGCCGGGCGTCGCACGCCCCGGAGCTCAGCCGCGCCGCGCCGCCCAGGCCATGCCGCGGCGGAGGATCGAGGCGACCTGCGGGCGGGTGAGCTCCTCGGCGGTGTGGCCGAGCGAGCAGTAGAAGACCCGGCCCGCGCCGTGGCGGCGCTTCCAGACCACCGGCATGACCACGCCGCGGGTCCACGGCGCGTGCTCGCCCGAGAAGGTCGTCGTCGCCAGCACCTCGTTCGAGGGGTCGACGTGCATGTAGTACTGCTCGGAGCGGTAGGGGAAGCTCGCGACCCCGGCGACGATCGGATCGTCGGAGACGATGTCGACGGTGTAGTCGACGATGTCGCCCGGGTGGGCGACCCACTGGCCGCCGACCATGAACTGGTACTCCGGCGCGTCGCGGAAGCTGTCGCCCATGCCGCCGTGGAAGCCGGCGAGCCCGACCCCGCCCTCGACCGCGGCGGTGAGGGCGGCGAGCTCGTCCTTGCCGATCGTCGACATGGTGACGATCGGCACGACGAGGTCGATCCCGGCGAGGCCGTCGTCGGCGAAGGCGGCCGTGCCGTGGGCGACGCGGGCCTCGAAGCCGTCCTCGCGCAGCATCTCGGCGACGAGGGCGGCGCCCCGCTCGGGCTCGTGGCCCTCCCAGCCGCCCCAGGCGACGAGCGCCCGCGACCTCACAGCGCG
>CAZEGY010000103.1:0-9596 GCA_964511815.1 uncultured Rhodovulum sp. | reverse complement strand
TCGAGCACAAGCGCGACGTCGTCATCCTCCTCGACTCGATCACCCGCCTCGGCCGGGCCTACAACACCGTCGTCCCGAGCTCGGGCAAGGTGCTGACCGGCGGCGTCGACGCCAACGCCCTGCAACGGCCCAAGCGCTTCTTCGGCGCGGCGCGCAACATCGAGGAGGGGGGATCGCTGACCATCATCGCGACCGCGCTCATCGACACCGGCAGCCGCATGGACGAGGTGATCTTCGAGGAGTTCAAGGGCACCGGCAACTCCGAGATCGTCCTCGACCGCAAGATCGCCGACAAGCGCGTGTTCCCGGCGATCGACATCCTCAAGTCCGGCACCCGCAAGGAAGAGCTCCTGGTCGACAAGACCGATCTCACCAAGATGTTCGTGCTGCGGCGCATCCTCAATCCGATGGGAACGACCGACGCCATCGAATTCCTGCTCGGAAAGCTGAAGCAGACCAAGTCGAACTCCGAGTTCTTCGATTCGATGAACAGCTGATCCTCGAAGTTTACCCGGTATTACTTTGGGATGGCGGAGACTATATTTGCTCAGGCCTCTGGTGCAGGCAGGGCAGGAGTCGCCGTCGTCCGAATCTCGGGTAGGCACGCCTTCACCGCCGCCACCGCACTGGCGGGAACCCTGCCGGAGGCGCGCCGCGCCGGGCTGAGGGTCCTCCGGGATCCGGCGACCGCAGCGGTCCTCGACGAGGCGCTGGTCCTGGCGTTTCCCGGGCCGGAGAGCTTCACCGGCGAGGATACCGTCGAGCTTCAGGTTCACGGCAGCGTCGCGGTGGTGCGGGCGCTGTCGGCAGCGCTCGCGGCGATGCCCGGGGTGCGGCTGGCCCAGCCCGGCGAGTTCACCCGGCGCGCGCTGCTCAACGGCCGCCTCGACCTGGCGCAGGTCGAGGCGCTCGGCGATCTGCTCGAGGCCGAGACGGCGATGCAGCAGCAACGGGCCGTCGCCGCCCTGCGCGGCCGGGTCGGCGAGCTCGTCGCGGGCTGGAAGGTCACCCTGACGGAGGTGCTCGCGCTCGTCGAGGCGAGCATCGACTTTGCCGACGAGGAGCTTCCCCCCGATGTCCTGGCGCCGGTCGCGGAAACGGTCGCGGCCGTGATCGCCGGGATGGAGCGCGAGATCGCAGGCGCGGCCATCGCCGAACGGCTGCGCGCGGGATTCGAGGTCGCCATCGTCGGACGGCCGAACGTCGGCAAGTCGACGCTGCTCAACGCGCTCGCTGGCCGCGACGCGGCGCTGACGTCGTCGACGCCGGGGACGACGCGCGACGTCATCGAGGTGCGCATGGACCTCGACGGGTTGCCGCTGACGGTGCTCGACACCGCCGGTCTCCGCGACGCCGGGGAGGAGGTCGAGGCTGCGGGAATCGCGCGGGCGCGGCAACGGGCGGAGAGTGCGGACGTGCGGGTGTTTCTCGTCGCGGACCGCGAGGAGGTGAGGTCGCTCGGGGTGCCGCGGCGGGAAGGGGACCTGGTCCTTCTGGCGAAGGGCGACCTCGATCCCGGTCCCGGCCGGGTGTCGGGGCTGACCGGGTACGGCATCGAGGCGATGCTGGCGGAGCTCGCGGAGAGGCTCGGTGGACGTGTCGCCGGGGCAGGGGCCATCGGGCACGTCCGGCAGAGAGATGCCGTGGCGGAGGCCGTCGCGGCGCTGCGGGGTGGACATTCGGAGATCGTCGCGGGCGAGCCGCGGCTCGAGCTCGTCGCGGAGGACGTGCGCTCGGCGCTGCGCTCGCTTGATTTCCTGATGGGCAGGGTGGATGTAGAGGCCGTGCTCGACGTGATCTTCGCGCGCTTCTGCCTCGGAAAGTAGGATTGTTTCACGTGAAACACGATTGGGACGTGATCGTCGTCGGCGGCGGCCACGCCGGCACCGAAGCCGCGGCCGCGGCCTGGCGCATGGGGGCGCGGACGGCGCTCGTCACCCACCGCTTCGACCGCATCGGCGAAATGTCGTGCAATCCCGCGATCGGAGGCCTCGGCAAGGGCCACCTCGTCCGCGAGATCGACGCACTCGACGGGGTGATGGCTCGCGCGGCCGACGCGGCGGGTATCCAGTTCCGCTTGCTCAACCGCAGCAGGGGTCCGGCGGCGCAGGGACCGCGCGCGCAGATGGACCGGGCGCTCTACCGCAGGGCGGTACAGAGCGCCCTCTCAGCCATGAGCGGCCTGACCGTCATCGAGCGGGAGGCCGTCGACCTCCGACCGATGGCGGATGCGTTCGAGATCGAGTTGGGGGACGGCAGCACGCTGACGGCCCGATCCGTCGTCCTGACGACGGGGACGTTCCTCCACGGGACCATCCACATGGGCGAAGAGTCGTGGCCCGCGGGGCGGTACGGCGACGACGCGGCCACTCTGCTCGCGGATCGGATCGCGGAGCTCGGCTTGCCGCTCGGACGGTTGAAGACCGGGACGCCGCCGCGACTCGACGGAAGGACCATCGACTGGGACCGAATCGGCGTGCAACCCGGCGATTCCCGTCCGGTGATGTTCTCGTTCCTAAGTTCCGGCCCCCGCCTCCGACAGATCTCCTGCGGCATCACCGGGACCAGCGCCGCGACCCACGACGTCATCCGCGACAACATCACCCGGTCGGCAATGTACGGGGGCCGGATCGACGGCGTCGGCCCACGATACTGCCCCTCGATCGAGGACAAGGTGATGCGCTTCGCGGACCGGACCTCCCACCAGGTCTTTCTCGAGCCGGAAGGGCTCGACGACGACACGGTATACCCGAACGGCATCTCGACGTCGCTGCCCGCCGAGGTCCAGGAGGCGTATGTCCGCACGATTCCGGGCCTCGAGAGTGCGACGATCCTCCGCCCAGGCTACGCGATCGAGTACGACTACATCGATCCCCGCGCGCTCGACGGCCGATTGATGGTCAAGGACGTCGCCGGACTCTTCCTCGCCGGCCAGATCAACGGCACCACGGGCTACGAGGAGGCCGCGGCCCAGGGCCTCCTCGCGGGTTTGAACGCCGCGAGCCATGCTATCGCCATGCCACCGGTGATAGTGGCTCGCGACGAGGGCTACATCGGCGTGATGATCGACGACCTGATTACCCGCGGGGTGACCGAACCCTACCGAATGTTCACCTCACGCGCCGAGTACCGCCTGCAGATCCGCGCCGACAATGCCGACCAGCGTTTGACGCCGCGCGGCATCGCCGTGGGTTGCGTCGGCACCGCGCGCCGCCGGGCCTTCGAGGCCAAGGCCCGGCGTCTCCAAAACGCCCGGGACACCGCGCAGGAGGTGCGTCTTACCCCGCCGGAGGCCGCCGCGAGAGGCCTCGAGGTCAATCACGACGGCGTTCGGCGCAGTCTCCACGACCTCCTGCCCTACGCCGGCACGGAGGGCCGCGAGATCCGCAGCAGGTTTCCCGAGCTGGCATCGATGGACGACGCAATCCTCGAGCAACTGGCGCGAGAGGCCGCCTACGCGCCCTACCTGGCCCGCCAGACCGAAGAGATCGCCCGACTCCGCCGGGACGAAGCCGTGGCGCTCCCGCCGGACCTTGCGTACGCCGGGGTCCCGGGCCTGTCCGGGGAGCTTCAGGCGAAACTCGACCGGATCAGGCCGGCGACGCTGGCCCAGGCGTCCCGGATCGAGGGGATGACCCCGGCCGGGCTCGGAGTCATTCTTGTTGCGGTGCGCCGGCACGAGGCGGCGAGGAGAGCGTCGTGACCGACGGCCGCGAGGACAGCACCCTCGATGTTTCACGTGAAACATTGCAGCGCCTCGACCTCCACCACCAGCTCCTCGCCAAGTGGAACCAGCGCATCAACCTCGTCTCCCGCGCCAGCCTCCCGGACGCCTGGCACCGCCACTTCGTCGACTCCGCCCAACTGTGGCGCCACCGCCCGCCAACCGCCCGCCGCTGGCTCGACCTCGGGTCCGGCGCCGGCTTCCCCGGCCTCGTCATCGCCGCGATCGCAGCCGACGAGGCCCCAGATCTCCACGTCACGCTCGTCGAGAGCGACCAGCGCAAGGCCGCCTTCCTCCACACGGTGATCGCCGCCGCCGGCCTGCCGGCCACGGTCATCGCCGCCCGCATCGAGGCCCTCGCGCCACAGGACGCCGACGTCCTCTCCGCCCGCGCCCTGGCGCCGCTCGAAACCCTCCTCGGCCACGCCGAAAAACACCGCCGGTCGTCGGGTATATGCTTGTTTCCCAAGGGGGAGTCAGTGCATAACGAGGTGGCCGAAGCCCGTCGGAACTGGCGTTTCGAGCCGGTGATCCACCCGAGCCGGACCGATCCACGGGCCGCGATAGTAGAGATCGGAGCGCTCCATCGTGCGTGATTCCCCCTCCGGCCCGCATGTTCTGGCCATCACCAACCAGAAGGGCGGCGTCGGCAAGACCACGACCGCGATCAATCTCGGGACGGCCCTCGCCGCCCTCGGATCGCGGATCGTCGTCATCGACCTCGATCCGCAGGGCAACGCCTCGACCGGCCTCGGCATCGCCGTCGCCGAGCGGGACTTCACCGCCTACGACCTGCTCTTCTCCGATCCGCCCCAGCCGCTGCGCACCTACGAGACCGTGGTCCCCGGGCTCCGCGTCATCCCCGCGACCGCCGACCTCAGCTCGGCCGACGTCGATATGGTTTCCGACACCCGCCGTCTCCACAAGATGCAGCATGCGCTGGCAAAGGGCGGGGCCGCAGTCGAGGACCTCGACTACATCCTGATCGACTGCCCGCCGTCGCTGAACCTGCTGACCATCAACGCCCTCGTCGCCGCCGATTCGGTGCTGGTTCCGCTCCAGTGCGAGTTCTTCGCGCTCGAGGGCCTCACCCAGCTGATGCGCACGGTCCAGACGGTGCGGGCCAGCTCGAACCCGACGCTAAAGATACAAGGTATTGTGTTGACCATGTACGACCGACGCAATAACTTGTCGGGACAGGTGGCCGCCGACGTGAGAGAGAACTTGGGCACGCTGGTCTACGACACGGTGATCCCGCGCAACGTCCGGCTCAGCGAGGCGCCGTCGCACGCCATCCCGGCGCTGATCTACGACCGCACGAGCAGCGGCAGCCTCGCCTACCAGCGCCTGGCCGGCGAGCTCCTCGCCCGCATGGGCCGCAGCACCCGGCCGGTGACCGAACCGGCATGAGCGGAGAACGCCCGATGGAACGCAAGGGTCTCGGACGCGGCCTGTCCGCCCTCCTCGCCGACGTGGCGATGGACGAGGCCCCGACGGCGACGGCTCCGGCCGCGGCCGCCAACGCCCATGATGCGTCCGCGGCGCCGGCCCGGCAGAACGACCGCCTCCCGATCGACCGCATCCGCCCCAACCCCGACCAGCCGCGCCGCGACTTCGACGAGAAGGAGCTCGACGACCTCGCCGCGTCGATCCGCGAGAAGGGCGTCATCCAGCCGCTGATCGTCCGTCCGGTCCCGAGCGGCGGCTACGAGATCGTCGCCGGCGAGCGCCGCTGGCGCGCCGCCCAGCGCGCCGGCCTCCACGAGCTCCCCGCCGTCGTCCGCGACATCTCCGACGTCGAGATGCTCGAGATCGCGATCATCGAGAACATCCAGCGCGCCGACCTCAACCCGCTCGAGGAGGCGCACGGCTACCGTCAGCTGATGGACCGCTTCGGCCACACCCAGGAGCGCCTCGCCGAGGCGCTCGGCAAGAGCCGCAGCCACATCGCCAACCTCCTCCGCCTCCTCACCCTGCCCGAGCCGGTGCTCGACCTTCTCCGCGCCGGCAAGTTGACCGCCGGTCACGCCCGGGCTCTCGTTACCGCCACGAACCCGGAGTCACTCGCGAAGCAGGTCGTCGAGCGTGACCTCTCGGTCAGGCAGACCGAGCAGCTCGCCCGTGCCGCGGCATCGCCGGACCGGCCGCAAGCCCCGGCGGCCCGCGCCGCCCCGGCCAAGGACGCCGACACCCGCGCCCTCGAGGAGGACCTGACCGCCACCCTGCGCCTCAAGGTCACCATCGACCACCGTCCGGGCCACCAGGCCGGCGAGCTCCGCATCCGCTACGGCACGCTCGAGGAGCTCGACGGGCTCTGCCAGCTGCTCTCGCGGTAAGCTCGCGCGGCCGCGTCCGCCGCCCGCGAATCCGGCGTCGGACCCGGCACCGGATCCGGCCACGGACATCGGCGGATTTCCGCCGGTCGCGGAACTTCTCTGGAACGACTCGCCCCACGCGTGCATGACTGGAGGTAACCCGAGACCAGGAGGACGCCTGATGCCCGTCTCGCTACCCCTCGTCATCGAGGCCGCCACCCTCGTCGATGACGCTGCTGCCCGTCGCCAGGCACTCGACGTCGCCATCGCGGCGGCGAAGCTGCTCGAGGCGCACCCCGAGTCCGACGCCGCCCCCGAGGAGATCGTCGCCCTCCTCCGCCACGAACAGGAAGCCGTCGCCCGCATCGCCGGCGGCGTCGGCGCCTAGCGCCCCCTCAGACGAGGAGCCGTCGCAGCACCGCGTCGAGCACCGCGCGCCCGGCATCGGTCACGGCGAGCCGCCCCTCGCGAACCCCCCCGAGCCCCAGTCGTGCCAGTTCGGCGAGCGCGTCGTCCGGAAGCCCGCGCCCGGCCAGCGCCGCGTAGCGCGCCAGGTCGATCCCTTCGGCGAGGCGCAGCCCCATCATCGCCATCTCGGTCGCCTGCGCGCCCGGCTCGACGACCTCCCGTCCGACAATGCCGCCCCCGCCGCCCTCGACCGCCGCGAGCCAGTCCTCCGGCGCCCGGATCGCCTCCGTCGCCCAGCGCGCCCCGCCGAAGGTGAGCCGGCCGTGCGCCCCCGGCCCGATCCCGGCATAGTCGCCATAGCGCCAGTAGACGAGGTTGTGCCGGCTCTCGGCCCCCGGCCGCGCGTGGTTCGACACCTCGTAGGCCGGCACGCCCGCCGCGGCGCAGGTCTCCTGGGTCGCGAGGTACATGTCGCCGGCCGCGCTCGCCGCCGGCATCCCGCGCAGCCGGCCGCGGGCGGCGAGCGCGCCGAAGCGCGTGCCCGGCTCGATCGTCAGCTGGTAGAGCGACAGGTGGTCGACCGCCATCGCCAGCGCCTCGGCGAGCTCCGCCCGCCACGCCGCCGGGGTCTGGCCCTGCCGCGCGTAGATGAGATCGAAGCTCACCCGCGGAAAGATCGCCCGGGCGACGTCGAAGGCGCGCCGCGCCTCGGCGACGTCGTGCATCCGCCCGAGGGCACGAAGGTCGCGGTCGTCGAGCGCCTGCACCCCCATCGACAGCCGGTTGACGCCGGCGTCGCGGTAGCCGCGGAAGCGGCCGGCCTCGACCGAGGTCGGGTTGGCCTCGAGCGTCACCTCGGCGTCGGCGGCGACCTCCCACGCCGCGCCGATCGCCGCGACCACCGCCGCCACCGTCTCGGGCGGCATCAGCGACGGGGTGCCGCCGCCGAAAAAGATCGTCTCGACCCGCCGCCCGGGGACCATCCGCCCCGCCGCGGCGACCTCGGCGGCGAGGGCGCGCGCCCAGCGGGCGGTGTCGACGCCGCTGCGGACATGGCTGTTGAAGTCGCAGTACGGGCACTTCGCCGCGCAGAACGGCCAGTGGACGTAGACGCCGAAGCCCCCCGCCCGCCAGTCCTCGCCCGGCACGGAGGCCGGCACGGAGGCGGGCACGGCGGCGGCCACGGGGGCGACGGCGGCCGGGGCCTCAGCCAAAACAGCCCTCCACCAGCCGGGCGAAGGCCCGCGCCCGGTGGCTGATGCGGTTCTTCTCCGCCGGGTCCATCTCGGCGAAGGTCAGCGCCTGGCCGTCGGGCTGGAACATCGGATCGTAGCCGTGCCCCTGCCGGCCGCGCATCGGCCACACGCACCGCCCCTCGACGGCGCCCTCGAAGACCTCGTCGTGCCCGTCGGGCCAGGCGAGGACCAGCGTCGAGCGGAACCGCGCCGTCCGCGGCTCCGGCGCCCGCGCCGCCTCGAGCGCCGCCCAGGTCCGCGCCATCGCCTGTCCGAAGTCGCGCCCGCCGCCCGGCAGCGTCGCCCAGTCGGCGGTGTGGACCCCGGGCGCCCCGCCGAGGGCGTCGACCTCGATCCCGGAGTCGTCGGCGAGTGCCGGCAGCCCGCTCGCCTTCGCCGCCGCGTGCGCCTTGATCCGCGCGTTGCCGACGAAGGTCTCCTCGGTCTCCGCCGGCTCGTCGAGCCCGAGATCCGTCGCCGAGACGATCTCGACCGACCACGGCGCCAGCAGGTCGCGGATCTCGTCGAGCTTGCCGGCGTTGTGCGTCGCCGCCACCAGCCGTGCGCCCTCGAAACGCCGTGTCATCCGAGCCGTCACCCGAGCGCCGCCTTCTGCGCCGCGACGAGCTCGCCGGCGCCCTTCTCGGCGAGGTCCATCAGTGTCTCGAACTGCGCCCGGGTGAAGGTCGCCCCCTCGGCGCTCCCCTGCACCTCGACGAGCCCGAGGGCGTCGGTCATCACGAAGTTGGCGTCCGTCCCCGCGGCGCTGTCCTCGGCATAGTCGAGGTCGAGCACCGGCTGCCCGCCGTAGATGCCGCAGCTCACCGCCGCGACGTGCCCGGTCAGCGGGTCGCTCTTGATCACGCCCCCGGCGAGCAGCTTGTCGACCGCCAGTCGCAGCGCGACCCAGCCCCCGGTTATCGACGCGCACCGCGTCCCGCCGTCGGCCTGGATGACGTCGCAGTCGACGGTGATCTGCCGCTCGCCGAGCGCCACCCGGTCGACGCAGGCGCGCAAGGACCGCCCGATCAGCCGCTGGATCTCCTGCGTCCGCCCCGACTGCTTGCCGGCACTCGCCTCGCGCCGCATCCGCGTCGTCGTCGCCCGCGGCAGCATCCCGTACTCGGCGGTCACCCAGCCGAGCCCGGTCTTGCGCAGGAACGGCGGCACCGACTCCTCGAGGCTGGCGGTGCAGAGGACGTGGGTGTCCCCCATGCGGATCAGGCACGAGCCCTCGGCGTGCCTGGTCACCCCGGTCTCGATGCTCACGGAACGCAGCGCGTCGGTCGCGCGGCCGGATGGGCGCATGACCGCCTCCCTCTGTCTCTCGAAGTCGAAGGCCGCCTCATATCCCGCCCCCCGCCCGCCGTAAAGCGCGCGCCGCTGCTTCTTCCTGGCAGAAATACTCCCGCCGGAGGCTCCCGAGGCTTCCGCCCGCGCCACGCCCGGACACCCTTCCCACCGGGCCGCGCCTGTGCTCACATCCGCTCATGCCCGCGCCCCGCTCCCCCCTCGGCGACCTCAACGACCGCAGCCGCGAGGTCTTCCGCCGCATCGTCGAGACCTACCTCGACACCGGAGAGCCCGTCGGCTCGCGCACCCTCGCCCGCACCCTCGCCGAGGGCGTCTCCGCCGCGACGATCCGCAACACCATGCAGGACCTCGAGCACCTCGGCCTGCTCGACAGCCCCCACGTCTCCGCCGGCCGCGTCCCGACCCAGCTCGGGCTGCGGCTGTTCGTCGACGGCATCCTCGAGGTCGGCGACGTCTCCGGGCCCGAGCGCGCCGAGATCGAGCGTTCGCTCGGCGGCAACGAGCGCGACATCACCCACGTCCTCGACCGCGCCGGCGCCCTGCTCTCGGGCCTCACCCACGGCGCCAGCCTCGTCCTCGCGCCGAAGACCGAGGCGCCGA
>CAZEGY010000102.1:0-9710 GCA_964511815.1 uncultured Rhodovulum sp. | reverse complement strand
GGCCGGGGTCAGCGGCCGGGGTCAGCGGGTCGAGGGGAGCTCGATCGCGGCGACCTGCTCGCTGATCGCGGTGCGGTCGCCGCGGCGGCGGGCGAGGGCGGCGGCGTCGATCTCGGAGAGGAGCGTCCAGCGGCCGTCGGCGAAGATCTCGAGCGGCTGGAAGCGGGCCTTGTAGTCCATCTTGGCGCTGCCCGGCACCCAGTAGCCGAGGTAGACGTAGGGGAGCTCGCTCTCGGCGGCGAGGGCGATGTGGTCGAGGATGATGTAGCTGCCGAGGCTCGACGCCTGGAGGTCCGGGTCGAAGAACGAGTAGACCATCGACACGCCGTCGGAGAGGAAGTCGGTCAGGCAGACCGCGGCGAGCTGGCGGGTGCCGGGGGCGGGGCCGGGGCGGTAGTACTCGATGACCCGGCTGCGGACCGGGCTCTCCTCGATCATCGCGGCGAATTCGCCCATGTCCATGTCGGCCATGCCGCCGGTCGCGTGGCGGGCGTCGAGGTAGCGGCGGAAGAGGGCGTACTGGGTCTCGGTCGCCCACGGGCTGCGGGTGACGCGGTCGAGGTCGGCGTTGCGGCGCATCACCCGGCGCTGGCCGCGCGTCGGCGCGAAGCCGGTGGCGACGATGCGGGCCGAGAGGCAGGCCGAGCAGCCGGCGCAGGACGGACGGTAGAGGACGTTCTGAGAGCGGCGGAAGCCCTGGTGGGAAAGCACGTCGTTGAGATGGCAGGCGCCGTCGCCCTGCAGCGCGGTGAACAGCTTCCGCTCGACCTTGCCGGGAAGGTACGGGCAGGGCTGTGGCGCCGTTACGTAGAACTGATGCGACTGCGGCAGGCTGTGGCGCATGATCGGCCCGGGGTGCTCTCGAATTCCTCCCTGAACCGGGAGCGTAGCAACAGCGGTCGAGGGCCGGCAACATGATTCTCCGGCGGGGTGAACCGGCCCCGCCGGGAGGCGTCACTCGGCCGGGCGGTTGAGCGCGGTGGTGCCGAGGATGATGTCGGCGAGGCTCTGGCGGTAGCGCGTCCACAGGATCGTCCCGCAGCTGACGACCTGGAGCACGAAGACGCCGAAGGCGACCGCGGTGATCGCGGTGTGGAGGAGCGCGAAGAGCAGATCGAAGCGGGTGCCGTCGTGGCGGCGGAACTCGATCCCGGTGAAGCGCATCCCCCACGTCGCCGAGCCGCCGGCGAGGGTGAGGATCCGGTAGAGAAAGCCGGTGCCGCCGACGATCGCCGGGAAGAGCGCGAAGCCGAAGCCGAGGGTGAGGAGCCCGAAGAGGAGCGCGAGCGGCACCCCGACGAGCAGCACGACGAGGACATCGACGAGCCACGCCGCGAGACGGCGCATCGGCACGCCCTCGTAGAACTGCGGGGCGAGGTCGGGGTCGGGCAGGCCGGGCATCGGGCCGGAGAGGCTGGTCGCGTGCATCTTTCTCCTCACGAGGAAACGGGAGAGAGATGGGGGCGGGGCCCGGCCCTCGCAAGATCACTTCGAGAGGAGGATCTCCGGGCCGCCGCAGATGAGCGGGTCGGGGGCGGCGACGACCTTTCCCGGATAGTCGAGGCGGGTCAGCACCGCCTGCATCGCGGCGATGCGGGCGCGGCGCTTGTCGTCGCCGCTGATCACCGTCCACGGGGCGACCGGGTGGTGGCTGCGGGCGAAGGTCTCGGCGATGGCGCCGGTGTAGTCGTCCCAGCGCGCGAGGCCGTCGATGTCGGTCTGGCTGAGCTTCCACTGCTTCAGGGGGTCGCGCTCGCGCTGGAGGAACTGGCGGAGCTGCTCGGCGCGGCCGATGGCGAGCCAGAGCTTGACGAGGACGATGCCGTCGCGGACGAGCATGTCCTCGAACTCCGGCACCTGCTGGAAGAAGCGCTCGCGCTCGTCCGGCGTGCACCAGCCGAAGACGTGCTCGACGACGGCGCGGTTGTACCAGGAGCGGTCGAAGAGCACGAACTCGCCCGTGGTCGGCAGCCGGGCGATGTAGCGCTGGAAGTACCACTGGCCGCGCTCGACGTCGGAGGGGGCGGGCAGGGCGACGATGCGGGCGGTGCGGGGGTTGAGGTTCTCGGTGAAGGCCTGGATGGTGCCGCCCTTGCCGGCGGCGTCGCGGCCCTCGAAGACGACGACGAGACGCTTGCCCTCGGCGCGGTACCACTTCTGCACCTTGACGAGCTCGAGCTGGCAGCGCTCGTACGCCTTCTCGTAGGCGTCGTCGTCGAGGCGCTGGCGGTAGGGGTAGCCGGGGTCGAGGATGTCGTCCTTGCCGGCGCCCGCGAGCGCCTTGCGGATGTCCTTCGGGGCATCCTTTTCGGCGAAGCGGCTGACAGCGCCGTCGAAGGGTTTGTCGAAGAGCTTGTCCTTGGCCACCCGGCGCCTCCCGTCGTTGCGGGCCGACTATGGCGCCGACCGCGGCCGGGCGGCAACCCGGAGCGTGCGGCGGGGCGGGGGCCGAACGTCGCCGAGGAGGCGGTCAGCGCGCGGGCGGCCTGAAGGCGAAGAGGTCGGCGTCGGCGTCGGTGCCGCCGGCGAGGGCGGTGCGGACGATCTCCGCCGCGAGCCGGCTGAAGACGGTGCCGTTGCCGCCGTAGCCGAGCACCGCCCAGCACGCCGCGTGGCCGGGGATCGGGCCGATGGTCGGAAGGCCGGTCTCGCTGCCGCCGAAGGTGCCGGTCCACGCCATCGCCGGGCGGGTGTCGAGGCGGGGGAAGAGCGCCTTGGCCTTCTTCGCGAGCGCCGCCGCCTTCGCGGCGATGAGCGCATCGCGCTTCTTCTCGTCGACGAAGTCCTCGTCCTCGCCGCCGATGATCGCGCGGCCGTCCGGGGTGGTGCGGCAGTAGAGGTAGGGGTCGGATGCCTCCCAGACCATCGCGCCACCGGGCCAGAGCCGGCGGGGCTGGGGGGCGGTGGCGATGGCCCAGGTCGAGAGCAGGCGGTGGCCGTCGAGCGGCACGAAGGCCGGGAACTCGTAGCCGGTGGCGAAGACGATGGTCCGGCAGGCGATCCAGCCGTCGCGGGTGTGGGCGACGACGCGGTCGGGCGAGTGCTCGATGTCGGCGATCTCTACCGGGGCGGCGAGGCGGGCGCCGAGCGCGATCGCGGCGCGGAGAAAGCCCGCCGCCAGCCGCCGGGGATCGGCGGAGAAGCCGCCGTGGGAGAGGAGCGCCGCCGGGCGGTCGATGCCGGTCAGGGCGCGGAGGCGGGCGCGGTCGAGGAGCGTCGTCTCGAGGCCGATGGCGCGGCGGGCCTCGGCCTCGCGGGCGAGGCCGTCGGCGTCGAGGGTGTCGCCGGCGAGATAGACGCTGTCGTGCGTCGCCTGCCCGGCGTCGATGCCGAGGGCGCGGCTGCGGGCGAGCAGGCCGCGGGTGGCGAGGAAGGACCGGCGCCAGACGCGGGCGGCATCGGCATCGCCGAGGGTGGCGGCGAGGCCGGTGAGGGGCGTGTCGATCTCGTACTGGACGAGGGCGGTGCTCGCCGCGGTCGCGCCGAGGGCCGGTCCGCGGCGGTCGACGACGAGGACGCGGTGGCCATCGGCGGCGAGGTGCTCGGCGACGAGCGCGCCGGAGATGCCGGCGCCGACGACGAGCACGTCGGTGAACTCGGCACGATGCAGCCGCACCTTGTGGAGCGGCGGCAGGCGGCGGGACATCCAGATCGACCGTCCCGAGCGGAGGTCGCGCGCAACCGTAACCACGAGACGATGTCCTCCGGGGTTTTTCGCCCTCAGGGTTAGGGGCTCTCGCGGCGCGACACAACGGCGCCGGGGCGCGGGGGCTCCGGCGCCGGTCGTTGGGTCAGCCGGGCGTCCGGACGGCGTCCGGGTCGGGCTCGATCAGCGTCATGATCGAGGACTTCGGCGGGTGGCCGATGGTCTCGACGGTCTCGTCGGGGCCGGCGTGGGGGTCGCGCGCGGTGCGGTCGCCCGCGACGGGGCCGTCGACCGGATCGGCGCCGAGCTCGCGCTCGGCCTGGAGCCAGTGCTCGGTGGCGCGCCCGGCCGGGCGCCCTTCGGCGATCCAGATGGCGTGGGCGCGTTCCCGGATGCGGTCGTCGCTCGCGGTGGTCATCGTCGGATCCTCCCTGGGGTCTCCCTGCCGGTATCAACCGGGCCGCCGCGGCGGGGTTCCCGTGCGGCGGCGATTTGCGCCGGCGTTGCGGAACTCGTGAACGGTGCCCTTGACCTTCCCCCCGCTGGAAGGACCATGTGCCGTCCCGGACGTTCTTTCGGAGGCGAGGATGGACGGGACGAAGCACCCCTCGGCCGCGGTGACCCGCGACCCCGTATGCGGCATGACCGTGGACCCGGCGGCGGGCAAGCCCGCCTTCGCGCATGGGGGGCGCACCTTCCACTTCTGCTCGGAGGGGTGCCGCGGCAAGTTCGCGGCCGACCCGGAGGCGTATGTCACGGCGACCGACCCGGTCTGCGGGATGGCGGTCGACCGGGCGAGCGCCGAGCACGTGGCGCGGCACGGGGGCACGCGGCACTATTTCTGTTCGGCGGGCTGCCGCGCGCGCTTCGAGGCCGATCCCGCCCGCTACGCCGGCGACGCCCCGGCCGAGCCGCCGGCGCCGCCGGGGACGGTCTACACCTGCCCGATGCATCCCGAGATCGAGCAGGTCGGGCCGGGGAGCTGCCCGATCTGCGGCATGGCGCTGGAGCCGAAGGGCGTGCCCGACGCCGACGCGGGGCCGAACCCCGAGCTCGTCGACTTCCGCCGCCGCTTCGTGGTCGGGGCGGCGCTGACGGTCCCGCTCGTCGTCATCGCGATGGGGCCGATGCTCGGCCTGCCGGTCGACGCCTGGCTCGGGGCGGGCGTGGCGCGCTGGCTCGAGCTCGTGCTCGCGACGCCGGTCGTGCTCTGGTGCGGCTGGCCGTTCCTCGTCCGGGGCTGGACCTCGTTCCGGACGCGGCGGCTCAACATGTTCAGCCTGATCGCGGTCGGGGTGACGGCGGCCTACGGCTTCAGCGTCGTCGCCGTGCTGGCGCCCGGGCTCTTCCCCCACGGCTTCCGCGACCACGGCGGCGGGGTCAGGGTCTACTTCGAGGCGGCGGCGGTCATCGTCGTGCTGGTGCTCCTCGGGCAGATCCTCGAGCTCGGCGCGCGCGAGCGCACGGGTGCCGCGATCCGGGCGCTGATCGGGCTCGCGCCGACGACGGCGCTGCGGGTCGGGGCGGACGGCCGCGAGGAGGAGGTGCCGCTCGACGCGGTCCGGGTCGGCGACCGGCTGCGGGTCCGGCCGGGCGAGAAGGTGCCGGTCGACGGCACCGTCGTCGAGGGGCGCTCGTCGGTCGACGAGTCGATGCTGACCGGCGAGCCGGTGCCGGTGGGCAAGGGGCCGGGCGACCCGGTCACCGGCGCGACGCTGAACGGTCGCGGCAGCCTCGTCGTCGAGGCGGGGCGGGTCGGGGCCGACACCGTGCTCGCGCAGATCGTCGCGATGGTCGCCCGCGCCCAGCGGTCGCGGGCGCCGATCCAGGGCGTCGCCGACGCGGTCGCCGCGTGGTTCGTGCCGGCGGTGATCGCGGTCGCGGCGCTCGCCTTCGTCGCCTGGGCGGTGTGGGGGCCGGCGCCGGCGCTCGCCTACGCGCTCCTCGCCGCGATCTCGGTGCTGATCGTCGCGTGCCCGTGCGCGCTCGGGCTGGCGACGCCGATGTCGATCATGACCGCGACCGGGCGCGGGGCGCAGGCGGGGGTCCTCGTCCGCGACGCCGAGGCGCTCGAGCGGCTCGCCGCGGTCGACACCCTCGTCGTCGACAAGACCGGGACGCTGACCGAGGGCCGGCCCGAGCTCGTCGCCGTCCTCCCCGAGCCGGGGTTCGACGACGCCGAGGTGCTGCGCCTCGCGGCGAGCGTCGAGCGCGGCTCGGAGCACCCGCTGGCGGAGGCGATCGTGCGCGGGGCCGAGGCGCGCGGGCTCGTCGTGACGGCGGCGGCGGACTTCGAGGCGGTGACCGGCATGGGTGTCCGGGGGACCGTCGACGGGCGGAGGGTCGCGCTCGGCAACGGGCGGATGATGGCGGAGGCCGGGGTCGCGGCGACGCTGCCCGCGCGTGCCGACGCCCGGCGCGACGCCGGCGAGACGGTGATGGCGGTCGCCGTCGATGGCCGGCTCGCGGGGCTCGTCTCCGTCGCCGACCCGGTGAAGGAGACGGCGGGGAGCGCCATCGCGGCGCTGCACGCCCTCGGCTTCCGCATCGTGATGGCGACGGGCGACAGCGCGCGGACGGCGCGGACGGTCGCCGGCCGGCTCGGCATCGACGAGGTGCGCGCCGACGTGCTGCCCGAGGACAAGGCCCGCATCGTCGCCGAGCTCCAGGCGGCGGGCCACGTCGTCGCGATGGCCGGCGACGGGGTGAACGACGCGCCGGCGCTGGCGCGGGCCGACGTCGGCATCGCGATGGGGACGGGGAGCGACGTCGCGATCGAGAGCGCCGGCGTGACGCTGGTCAAGGGCGATCTCACCGGCATCGTGCGGGCGCGGCGGCTCGCCCGCGCGACGATGCGCAACGTCCGGGAGAACCTGTTCTTCGCCCTCGTCTACAACGCCCTCGGCGTGCCGATCGCGGCGGGGGTGCTCTACCCGTTCCTCGGCGTCCTCCTGTCGCCGATGCTCGCGGCGGCGGCGATGAGCCTCTCGTCGGTCTCGGTGATCGCGAACGCCCTCCGCCTGCGCCGGGTCGACCTCGGCGGCGCGGCGGGGGCGGGCGGTGACGCCGGAGCGGGAGGCGAGGCGATCAGTGGGTGAGGCGGATCGAGAGGGCGGTAAGCGCGGCGCGATCGGCCTCGTCGAGGGCCTGGAGGCTCGTCGTCTCCTCGTGGAGGTTCGTGAGCAGCTCCTCCATCTCGTCGATCTCGAGGTCCTCGTACTCGCGGTCCGCGCGGGCGAAGCCGCCGATGCTGCGCGTGCCGGTCCCGAAGACCGAGATCACCGCGCCGTTCATCAGGCCGAAGTTCCGGGCCTCGTCGAGGACGTGCTCGCCGTCCATTCCCTCGAGGTCCGACCACCGCGCCCGGCCGAGATTCTGCATCCCCCAGCGCACCACCGGATCGCGCAGGAGTAGTCCACCCGCGTTATAGCGGTCGAGCCAGCGCTGCGCATATGTCTGGAACATGTATCGAGGGGCGGAGAAGGTGATGTGGAGCGCGATCGCGAAGCCGGCAGGGCTTCGGCGGTCCAGTTCGTGCAGCAGGGCCGCGATGCTCGCCTTGTTGCTCATTCCGGTCTCAAGCTCGCGACATGGTTGCACCCGGGGCGCATGGGCCATAACCTCACCCTGTGCCGACGTTATAGACCTGCGCGAGACGGCGGAAGCCCGATGATGCCGCACCGGAGATTTGAATGCAAATGAACGAGATGACGGTCGACCCGACCGAGCTCCACGAGATGGCGCCGGCCGGATTCTACGTCGCCATCCGAATCGGTTTCGCTTTTCCGATGGTCGAGCTCAACCATCTTCCGGTCTCTTGGGTGCGCGAGTACACGGCCGGCGGTTTGATGGTCCACGATCCCGCGATGTCGTGGGCGTACAAGAACATCGGCTCGGTCCGGTGGAGTGATCTTGTCGCGAGTGACAGCCTCGGGGTCCTCGACCTCGCCAAGGACCACGGGCTCGAGTTCGGCGCCGTTGTAAGCTGCACTGACAGGAACGATGCCAGCCAGCGGTCGTTCGGTCTCTTCGCTCGATCGGATCGCGAGTATTTGGCACCGGAACTCGCGTTCCTGACAGATCGCGTCACCCAGTGCCACCGGATGCACGCGCGCCCGTCCAATCTGACGTCCGCCGAGATCGAGACGCTCGGGCTGGTGAAGAACGGCCTTCTCATGAAGGAGATCGCCTGCCTTCTGAATGTCTCGGAGAGCGCGATCAAGCAGCGGCTCAAGAATGCCAGACTGAAACTCAACGCCAAGACCGGTCCGCAGGCGGCGGCGATGGCGACCATGTTCGGCATGATCTAGCACGTTGGCGTCGTTCCGGCGCCAACCCCATTTTCAACCATTTCGGGCATTGCCGGGAAACGCCCATTAACAAAGAGGCGTTTCCCCGGTTAGCTACACTCTCCACCTTGGAGAGTGAATCATGCACTACGTCGCCTTCGACTTCCTCGGACAGCACCGCTACGGCACGGCCTTTCACGATTACCTCAGGTTGAGGAAAGGCTTCTTCGTCGACGATCTCGGCTGGGACATTCCCCACAACGACGACGTGGAGATGGACCAGTACGACAACCCCACGGCGCATTACTGCCTCGTTCTTCGCCACGGCGAAGTCGTCGGCGGCGCGCGGGCGATGTCGACGGCAGCGACCTGGGGCCAGCACACCTACATGCTGCTCGACGCCCTGCGCGGGAGCCTCGAGAACATCCCGCCCGAGGTCATGCCCTACGAGATCGCCAACGACGAGGTGTGGGAGGGGAGCCGTCTCGTGATCTCGAACAGCCTCAAGAAGGGGTCCGAGCGCTCCGAGTGTCTCTCGCTGATCTTCAGCGGGCTCGCCGACATCGCCGCGCGAAACGGCGGATGCGAGGTGATCGGGCTCACCCGGCCGCCGCTCGTCCGGGCGCTCCGCGGCCTCGGATTCGCCGCGAGCCGCCTCGGCCAGCCCTACACCGCCGATGACGGCCGCCAGTACGCCGTCCTCCACATGCCGGCGGCGATCCCTGCCGCGGCCGAACTGATCGCGGCGGAGTGATCGTCCCTCGATCGGAGGGGTGGGGCAGTCTGACGGCCGGAGAAGCGAATCCGGCCGTCAGAAACGTTTACTGGCGCCGGTAGCGATGTCCTGCCCGGGAGGACTGTACAATTGTACAGCTTCGGATTTGCTGCCGAAGTGCGTAAAAGTTGCACGAGGGAGTGATGCGGAATGCGTACCAGACAACCCGGACTCGGCAACAGGGCGCGCGGCTTCATGCCGGCGCAGTGGCGGCGGTGCGGTTTCGCATGGCCCGGGCCGGAGTGAGGTGCGGACGATGAACTCCTGACGGGCTCCCGAACGGGTCGCCCCCAGAGCAAGAACCAGAGGCACACGGGATCGGCTTCGAGCGCGCGGGTGAGAACCGCACGGGCGCGCCGATCGACTGCGGCCAGCAAGCAGGTTTCAAGAGATGATGATGAGTTCCAGCGAGATCGACGCGCACGTGGGGCACCGAATGCGCCAGCTTCGCGAATCCCACGGCCTGAGCCAGGGTCGCCTCGGGCGGCAGCTCGGGCTGACGTTCAGCCAGGTCCAGAAGTACGAGAAGGGCGCCAACCGGATCGGCGCCGGGCGGCTCTTCATCCTCGCGCGTCTGCTCGACGTGCCGGTGCAGTACTTCTTCGAGGATCTCGGGAGCGTGCCCGAGAAGCTCGCCGACCATCGCCGCGGCAAGGCGCCGACCGCCGAGATCCGCGAGCTCGAGGCGGCCTTCCTCTCGATCTCGGACGACACCACCCGCCGGTCGCTCGTCGCGCTCGTGCGCTCGCTCGCCGGCCCGGCCGAAGAGACCGCGGGCGCCGACGCGGCCCACGGCTGAAGGAACGCCGCAGCCCCGGGGGGAAGGGGCTGCGGAAGGAGAGGGCCGGGAGATCGCGCCTGCGGGCGCCCGTCTCCCCGTGCCCCGTGGTCACTGGCGGCACCTGCCCGAGGGCGGTGCATGCGCTCCGATGTGGGGCGGGCAGGTGCCGCCAGTGACGCGACTCCGTCGGCGCGGCGTGGGGACCGCGCCGACGGATCA
>CAZEGY010000101.1:2829-9791 GCA_964511815.1 uncultured Rhodovulum sp. | reverse complement strand
CCATCCGCCTCAAGGCCGGCCCGCTGATGAACCTCGGCGACGTCACCGCGAAGTCGGTTCCGAAGATGACCCTCGTCGCCGCCCCCGCCGCCGGCGGTGCGGTCGCCACCCGCAGCTTCATCCCCCACCGCGTCCACGCCTCGATCGGCGTTCTCGCCGCCGTCACCGCGGCCACCGCCTGCCTTCAGCCCGGCAGCCCCGCCGCCGCGCTCGCGACGATCCCGGCGGACGGACGCTTCCTGATCGAGCATCCGAGCGGCGCGGCGGAGGTGTTCCTCGACCTCGCCCCCGACGGGACGCTCCGCGGCGCCGGCACGGTGCGCACCGCCCGCAAGCTCTTCGACGGCAGGGTGTATCCCGGCCCGGCGCGCTGACCCGCTTGCCGAGATCCGGCAGGAACGGCGATCCCCGCTTCGTTCGGCGAGCGCGAACGGCGGTTTCTCGCCACCGTGCCTTGGATGAGGCGTCTTCGGCGCCACCTTGTCGGCGAACGGCGGCCGCCGCCCCCAGGGACGTGAACGATGTGCGCTGACGAGACGACCGACGCTCCCGGCCGCGGGATCCATCACGTCACCCTGATCACGCGGGGCGTGCAGGCCAACGTCGACTTCTACGTCGGCTTCCTCGGCCTGCGGCTGGTCAAGCGCAGCGGCGGCTTCGAGGACGGCGAGCAACTGCACCTCTTCTACGGCGACCGGCTCGGCTCGCCCGGCTCGATCGTCAGCTTCCTCGTCTGGGAGGACGGCTCGGCGGGCCGGGTCGGCACCGGGCAGGTGGCGGAGATCGCCTTCGCCGTGCCGCCGGACGCGATCGGCGCGTGGATGACGCGGGCGCTGACGCATGGCGTTCCGGTCGACGGGCCATCGCGCGAGTTCGGCGAGCCGGTGCTGCGGCTGCGGGATCCCGATGGCGTCATCGTCAAGCTCGTCGGCGCCGGGCTTCCCGCCGCGGAGCCGTGGGGCGACGAAGCCGTGGCCCCGCGCCGACTGCGGGCGGTGACGATCCTGACCGACGCGCCGGCGGAGACGGCGACCTTCGTCGCGCGCTTCGGCTACCAGCCCGGGCCGCAGGCGGGCGCGGTGCGGCGGATGCTGTCCGAGCGCGACGCGATCGACATCCGCGACGCGACCGGCTACGTCCCCGGGGTGGCGGGCACCGGCACCGCCGACCACGTCGCGCTCCGCGCGGCCGACGCGGACGCGGTGCGGCGCGCCTGGGAGGCATGGCCGGACGTGTCGCCGGCGACCTTCCATGACCGCAGGTACTTCACCTCGCTCTACGTGCGCGGGCCCGGCGGGACGCTGTTCGAGCTGGCCTCCGACGGGCCGGGCTTCACGGTCGACGAGGCGCCGGAGCGGCTCGGCACCGGCCTCTTCGTGCCGCCGCGCGACCGCGACCGCGCCGACGACCTGCGGGTGATGCTGCCGCAGTTCGCCCTCCCCGGCGAGCCGCGCCTGCCCCGGCGCGACCTGCCCTTCGTGCACCGCTTCCACACGCCCGAGGACGCGGACGGGAGCACGATCGTGCTCCTGCACGGCAGCGGCGGCGACGAGGCCGACCTGATGCCGCTCGCCCATCGCCTGGCGCCGCGGGCGACGCTCCTCGGGGTGCGCGGGCGCGCCCACGAGGAGGGCACGGCGCGGTGGTTTCGCCGGTTCACGCCGACGCGCTTCGACCAGGCCGACATCGTCGCCGAGGCGGAGGCCTTCGCCGCGTTCGTCGAGGGAGCGGTCGTGGGCTACGGCCTCGGGCGGGCGGGAATGACCTTTCTCGGGCTGTCGAACGGGGCCAACTTCCTCGCCGCCTGCATGGCCCTGCACCCGGGCCTGATCCGGCGTGCGGTGCTGTTGCGGGCGATGCCGGTGCTGGAGGTGCTGCCGGAGGCGGACCTGAGCGGCGCGCGCGTGCTGATGGTGAGCGGCGCGCGCGACCCGTACGCCGGCGACGCGCAGAGGCTGGAGGCGTGGTTCCGCGAAGCGGGCGCGGACCTCGACGCGCGCCGGATCGCGGCGGGGCACGCGCTCACGCCGGAGGACACGGAGCTCGCGCGGGCATGGCTGGATGGACGGGAGGCAGGCGATGGCGGCTGAGATCAGGATCGACAGGGAAGACGGCGACGGCCGGAAGGGGCGCTATGTCGCCCGCGTCGAGGGCGTCGACGGCGAGGCCGAGATCACCTTCACGCGGCGCGGGCCGGACCGGATCAGCGCCGATCACACCGGCGCGCCGGAGTCGATGCGCGGCAACGGCGCAGCGGCGGCGCTCGTCGCCTTCATGGTCGCGGACGCGCGCCGGAGCGGCTTCCGGATCGTGCCGCTCTGCCCCTACGTGCGGGGGCGGTACGCGAAGCACCCGGAATGGGCGGACGCC
This sequence comes from uncultured Rhodovulum sp., assembly GCA_964511815.1. GTDB lineage: Bacteria > Pseudomonadota > Alphaproteobacteria > Rhodobacterales > Rhodobacteraceae > Amaricoccus. The sequence continues at coordinate 7,421 of CAZEGY010000101.1, read as the reverse complement.
TTCACCACGAAGCCGGGCGAAGACCCCTGACGGCGGCAGGGCCGGTGCGGACCCGGGCGGGCGAGCCCTCGGATCGCTGCCGCCAGGTACCGCAGGGGTACTTCCCGGAGCGCCGGCGGATCCGCGCGGGCGGCTGAGCCGCCGCCCGCGAGGCGAGGGCGGCGGTGCGTCGCGACGGGGCGGCGGCTACTCGAGCGGCTTGAGGTTGGCCTCGATCGCGGCGCGGCGCGGCTCGAGGAACGGCGGCAGCGCCAGCCGCTCGCCGAGGCTGTCGAGGGGCTCGTCGACCGCGAAGCCCGGGCCGTCGGTGGCGATCTCGAACAGGTTGCCCCCCGGCTCGCGGAAGTAGAGCGAGCGGAAGTAGTAGCGCTCGACCTCGCCGGAGCTCGGCACCTCGAACTCCGCCAGCCGGGCGGTCCACTCGCGGATCGCCGCCACGTCCGGGGTGCGGAAGGCGACGTGGTGGACCGCGCCGGCGCCCTGCCGGGCGACGGGGAGGCCGGGCTGCACCGCGACGTGGAGCTCGGCCGCCGGGCCGCCGTCGCCCATGCGGTAGACATGGACGCGGCCTTCGCCGTCGGGCGAGGCGTAGTCGCGCTCCTCGCGCATGCCGAGGACCCGGGTCAGCAGGGCGTCGGTCGGCGCCTGCGTCGGCACGGAGATGGTGATCGGCCCGAGGCCGCGGATCTGGCGCTCGGCGGGGACGCCGCTCCGCTCCCACGGGTGCGCCGCGCCGGCGCCGCCGTCGTCGACGAGGCGGAAGCGCTGGCCCTCCGGGTCCTCGAAGTCGAGGCTGGCGCGGCCGTCGATGGTGGCGACGTCGCCGGCGGTCAGGCCGGCGTCGCGGAGGCGCGCGGCCCAGTAGGCGAGGCTCTCCTCGCCCGAGACCCGCAGGCCGGTGCGGCTGATCGAATGCGTGCCGCGCCGCTCGCGGGTGACCGGCCAGTCGAAGAAGGTGAGGTCGGTGCCCGGCGTCGCCTCGCCGTCGGCGTAGAACAGGTGGTAGGCGCTGGTGTCGTCCTGGTTGACGGTCTTCTTGACCAGCCGCAGGCCGAGCGTGTCGGTGTAGAAGCGCCGGTTGGCGGGCGCGTCGGCGGTGATCGCCGTCAGGTGGTGGATGCCGGTGAGTTGCATTGGCTTCTCCCTTCGATTCTTCGATTCCCTTGCGGCGAATATCGGGCCGCGGCGGCGCGACGGGAGTCCCGGCTTCGCGCATCCGACGTTCGCGTTCTTCGAACGGCGATGTTCGGCCCGCCGCCGACCGTCTATGTTGCGCCTATGAGATGGACGGTGGACGAGATCAGGACTTTCCTCGACGTGATGGAGACCGGCACGGTCTCGGGCGCGGCGGCGCGGGCGAATCTGTCGAAGTCGGTGGTCAGCAAGCGCCTCTCCGACCTGGAGCGGGCGCTCGGCGCGCTGCTCTTCCAGCGCCACGCCGGGCGCATCACGCCGACGGAGACGGCCGAGGAGCTCGCCATCCGGCTGCGTCCGGCGCTCGCCGAGATGACGAACGCCGTCGAAAGCGCGGCGTGGGGCATGGCGGGCCTGCGCGGCGCGCTGTCGATCACCGCGCCGATGAGCTTCGGCATCCGCCACCTCGGCCCGGTGCTCGCCGACTTCGCGGGCCGGCATCCGAGCCTCGAGATGGTGGTCGACTACGACGACCGGATCGTCGATCTCGTCCGCGGTCGCTTCGACCTCGGGGTCCGCATCGGTCCCCTGCCCGATTCCGGGCTGATGGCGCGGAAGCTCTGCGAGGACGCCCGCGTCGTCTGCGCCAGCCCGCACTACCTGGCGCGGCAGAAGGCGCCGGAAACGCTGGGCGAGCTCGTCGAGCATCCGGCGATCGGCTACCTGAACGTGCATTCCGCCCAGGTCTGGCAGTTCGTCGAGCCGTCCGGCGCGGTGACCGGCCTGCCGATGCGGAGCCGGATCTCGGCCAACAACGGCGAGGCCATCCAGGACATGGCGATCGCCGGGCTCGGGATCGCGCTCCTGCCGCTCTTCATCGCGCATCGGGCCCTCGCGCGCGGCGCGCTGGTGCGGGTGGCGCCGCGGCTCGTCCCGCTGCCGCTGCCGGTCTCGGTCGTCTGGCCACCGGCGAAGCCGATGCCGATGAAGCTGCGCGCGGTCGTCGACCACCTGGCGCTGGCCTTCGGCACCACGCCGCCGTGGCACGCCTGACCGGCCTCCGACAGGTGGCCCGGATCAGCGGGACGATGCCGAGCGGGTGACCACCGGCGTCTGGGCGCCGAGCTCCTCCCGCAGGCGCCCCGGGGCGACGCCGGTGCGCTTCGAGAAGAACCGGCTGAAGTAGGCGGGGTCGTCGAAGCCGAGCGCGTAGCCGATCTCGGCGACCGTCATCCCGGTGTAGATCAGCCAGCGCTTGGCCTCGGTGACGATGCGGTCGTGCAGGATCCCCGATGCGGTCGTGCCGAGGCGGGCCTTGCAGGCGGCGTTGATCCTCGGCGGCGTCACCCCGAGCCGGCGCGCATAGAACTCGAGCTGCCGCTCCTCGCGGAAGTGCCGCTCGACGAGGTCGCGGTAGCGCAGGACGAGGGCGTAGCTGCGGTCGCCGCCCGGCAGGCCCGGGGCGGTGACCGAGGCCTGGGCGCGCATGAGCGCGACGAGCACGGTGATGAAGTGCGCCATGATCGCCGGCCGCCGGCCGGGGGCGGAGTAGACGAACTCCCGGCTGAGGTCGGCGAAGCAGGCCGCGACCTGGGCGGGGTCGAGGCCGGCGCTCGCGAGCGGGAAGACGCCGCCGAGGCGCGTCGCCTCGACCAGCCGCGCGTCGCCGAGGCAGGACTGGGTGACGTAGGCCACGGACGCGGTGATGACCGAGCCGTCGGTCTCGGGCTCGAAGCCGATCTGGTGGATCGCGCCGACCGGGACGCTCATCAGGCACGGCGCTTCGACGGCGATCCGGCGGTCCTCGATGTCGATCGTGCCCCCGCCGGTGCCGACGTGGAGCACCTGATAGTGATGCGGATGCGAGTGCGGCGCGATCGTCCAGTCGTAGCGGCCCGAGCGCTTGGCGATCGGCTCGATGTGCAGGAAGTCGAGCTCGACCTCGGCATCATGGTCGTCCTCGAGCCGGCCGTAGAGATAGTAGTGCGGGATCGGCATCGTCGACGTCATCCTCGGCCTCCCTCGCCGCCACGGCGCGCCGCGCATGGCAGGCATTCGAATTGTGCAATCTTTACTCCGGGTCGTCCATTCGCGGCGCGGGGTCGCGCGGGTAGTCCTCCCGGCGGAGAACAGGACGGCGGCCGGTCCGCCGGACCGTCGGTGCAGGAGGAGAAGATGGCGCTTTCCCGGGATCTCGCGTGCGACGTGCTGGTGATCGGCTCCGGCGCGGGCGGGCTTTCGACCGCGGTGACGGCGAGAAAGCACGGCCTCGACGTGGTGGTGGTCGAGAAGGCCGAGGTGTTCGGCGGCACCACCGCGTTCTCGGGCGGGGTGCTGTGGATCCCGGGCAACGGCCGGGCGCAGCAGGACGCGCGGGAAAGCCGCGAGCGGGCGCGGGAGTACCTGAAGTCCGAGACCGGCAACTTCTTCCGGGACGACATGATCGAGGCCTTCCTCGACACCGGGCCGAAGATGCTCGACTGGTTCGAGAAGGAGACCGCGGTCCGCTTCGTGCCGACGCTCTATCCCGACTATCACCCGACCGCGCCCGGCGGCGTCGATGTCGGCCGCTCGGTGCTGGCGGCGCCCTACGACTCCTCCGGGCTCGGGGCGGAGCTGAAGCGGCTGCGGCCGCCGCTCGCGTCGATCACCTTCGTCGGCATGATGTTCAATTCGTCCAATGCCGACCTCAAGCACTTCTTCAAGGCGACGAAATCGCTCACCTCGGCGCTCTACGTGGCGAAGCGGCTGGCGATCCATGGCTTCGAGATGCTGCGCTATGGCCGCGGCACCCAGGTGACCAGCGGCAACGCGCTGGCGGCGCGGCTGGCGAAGAGCTGCTTCGACCTCGGCATTCCGATCCACACCGGGACCCCGGCCGAGGCGCTGATCCGCGAGGGCGACCGAGTGACGGGCGCCATCGTCAAGGGCGCGAGCGGCCCGGTCAGGATCACCGCGCGGCGCGGCGTTGTGCTCGCCTGCGGCGGCTTCCCGCACGACGCGGCGCGCACCCACGAGGCCTATCCGCACCTGAGGCGCGGCGGCGAGCACTTCTCGCCGGTGCCGGCCGGCAACACCGGGGACGGGATCAGGCTCGCCGAGGACGCGGGCGCGCGGATGGAGATCCGCTATCCGAGCGCCGCGGCGTGGATGCCGGTCTCGAAGGTGCCGGACGGCAAGGGCGGGTTCGTCGCCTTTCCGCACCTGCTCGACCGCTACAAGCCCGGCGTCATCGCCGTCCTGAAGAACGGCCGGCGGTTCTGCAACGAGAGCGAGAGCTATCACGACGTCGGCGCGGCGATGATCGCCGCCTGCGAGGGCGAGGCGGAGACCGCGGCGTGGCTGATCGCCGACAAGGAGACGATCGCCAAGTACGGCCTCGGCTACGCCAAGCCGGCGCCGCTGCCGCTCGGGCCGCTCCTGAAGAACGGCTACCTGAAGAAGGGCGCGACGCTCGC
>CAZEGY010000101.1:0-2729 GCA_964511815.1 uncultured Rhodovulum sp. | reverse complement strand
CAGGTGCTCGACGCGGGCGAGCGGCCGATCCCCGGCCTCTACGCAGTCGGAAACGACCGGGCGAGCATCATGGGCGGCAACTATCCCGGCGCCGGCATCACCCTCGGGCCGATCATGACCTTCGGCTTCATCACCGGCCGGCACCTCGCCGAAGCCGCCTGAACGAACACCACGGGAGGAAACCATGGACTTCACGCGTCGCAGACTGCTGACCACCGCCGCGGCGGCCGCCGCCGTCACCGCGATCCCCTTCGGCCGGGCGAGGGCGCAGGACAAGACCATCCGCATCGGCGTCATCACCGACATGTCCGGCATCTACCGCGACGTGTCCGGCCCGACGACGGTCGAGTGCACCCGGCAGGCGGTCGCCGAGTTCACCGAAGCCAACCCCGACATCGCCGTCGAGGTGCTGGTCGCCGACCACCAGAACAAGCCGGACGTCGGCCTGACCATCATCCGCGAGTGGTTCGATCAGGGCGGCGTCGATCTCATCTCCAACGTCGGCAACAGCGCCATCGCGCTCGGGGCGGGCGAGCTCCTCAAGGCCAAGGACAAGGCGGCGGTCATCACCACCGCGGGGAGCTCCGACCTGACCGGCAAGAGCTGCAACGACCACTGGGTGCACTGGAGCTGGGACAGCTGGGCGCTGGCGCACTCGACCGCCACCTCGTCGGTGGCGACCGGCGGCGACAAGTGGTTCTTCATCACCGCCGACTACGCCTTCGGCCACGCCGCCGAGCAGGACGCGACCAGGTTCATCGAGGCCGCCGGCGGGCAGGTGGTGGGCGCGGTGCGCTATCCCTATGGCAGCACCTCCGACTTCTCGTCCTTCCTGCTGCAGGCGCAGGCGAGCGGGGCGAACGTCATCGGCCTCGCCAACTCGGGCAACGAGCTCATCAACGCGCTGCGGCAGGCGCAGGAGTTCGGCATCGTCCAGAGCGGCATCCGCATGGCGGCGCTGGTCGGCTACATCACCGACGTGATGGGCATGGGCCTCGACGTGGCGCAGGGTCTGACGCTGACCGAGACCTTCTACTGGGACCTCAACGACCGCACCCGCGCGTTCATGGACCGGATGCGGCCGCGGCTCGGCGACGGCGTGTTCCCGAACATGAGCCAGGCGGGCGACTATGCCGGCGTCCTCCACTACCTCAAGGCGGTGAAGGCGCTGGGCGTCGACCAGGCCAAGGCCTCGGGCGGCGCGGTCGTCGCGCAGATGAAGGCGATGCCGACAGACGACGACGCCTTCGGCGTCGGCTCGATCCGCGAGGACGGGCGCAAGATCCATCCCGCCTACCTCTTCCAGGTCAAGGCGCCGGCCGAGAGCACCGCGCCGGGCGACATCTACGAGCTGCTCGCCACCGTCCCCGCCGAGGAGGCGTTCCGGCCGATGAGCGAGGGCGGCTGCCCGCTCGTGGCCGGCTGAGGGAGCGGGCGCCGTGGAGACGAACGCAACCCCGGGCCACTGGCTCGGGATCGAGGGAGACGTGGCCGTCGTCACCGGCGCGGCCGGGGGCATCGGCAAGGGCGTGGCGCAGGCGCTCGCCGGGGCGGGGGCCGAGGTCTGGATCCTCGACCGCGACCAGGCCGCCTGCGAGGCGGCGGCGGCCGAGGTCGGGCACGGCGCGCGGGGGCTCGCCTTCGACGCGGCCGAGCGGGCGACGATCGAGGCGGCGGCGGCGCGGATCGGGCGCTGCGACATCCTCGTCAACAACGCCGGCCTGTTGCGCGGCGGGCCGCTGGCCGAGACCAGCCCCGCCGACTGGGAGCTGGTGCTGCGGATCAACCTCACCGGCTATCTCGCCTGCGCCCAGGCGTTCGGCGCCGGGATGCGCGCGCGCGGGCGCGGGGCGCTGGTTCATGTCGCCTCGATCGCGGCGAGCCAGCCGCAGGCGTGGTCGGGCGCCTACAGCCCGTCGAAGGCGGCGGTCGCCATGCTGTCGCGGCAGCTCGCCTTCGAGTGGGGCCCGGAGGGGGTGCGGTCGAACTCGGTCAGCCCGGGGATGATCCGCACGCCGCTCTCGGAGGCCTTCTACCGGGTGCCGGGCATCCTCGAGGCGCGCTCGGCGGTGGTGCCGGCGCGGCGGGTCGGGACGCCGGAGGACATCGCCGACGTGGTGGCGTTCCTCGCCAGCCCACGGGCGGCCTACGTCAGCGGGCAGGACATCGTCGTGGACGGCGGCTTCAGCCAGAGCCTGATGGCCCACGTCCCCCGCCCCGGCCACGAGGCGAAGCCGTGACCGGGGTTCTCGTCACCGGCGGCGCGGCGGGGATCGGCTGGGCCATCGCCCGGGCGTTCGCCAGGCGCGGCGACCGGGTCGCGATCCTCGACCTCGACGGCGACGCGGCCGTGGCGCGGGCGGCGGAGCTCGGGGCGGGGCACCTCGGGATCGGGGGCGACGTGACCGACGAGGCTTCGGTGCGCGCGGCGGTCGCGGCGGCGGAGGCCGGGCTCGGCGGGCTCGGGGTGGTGGTGAACAACGCCGGGATCGGCGACAACCCGGCGCCGACGCTCGGGCAGGATCTCGAGCGCTTCCGGCGGGTGCTGGCGGTGCATCTCGACGGGGCGTTCCTCGTCAGCCGCGAGGCGGCGCGGGTGATGCTGCCGCGGCGGAAGGGGGCGATCGTCAATGTCGCCTCGATCGCGGCGCTGGCCGGCATCCCCGGGCGCAACGCCTACGGCGCGGCGAAGGCGGGGATCGTGGCGATGACGCGGGCGATGGCCTGCG
>CAZEGY010000100.1:0-9808 GCA_964511815.1 uncultured Rhodovulum sp. | reverse complement strand
GGCCCGCGAGGGTTTCCGCGACACGTCGCCCCGGCCCGCGCCTCAGACGATGCCGGCCTCGATCAGCCGCCGGGCGACGGCGCGGAACGCCCGCGCCTCGGGGCTGTCGGGGCGCGCGGCGACGACGGGCGTGCCCTCGTCGCCGGCGACGCGGATCGACAGGTCGAGCGGGATCTCCCCGAGGAAGGGAAGGCCGAGCCGCTCGGCCTCGGCGCGCGCCCCGCCGTGCCCGAAGATGTGGGCCTCGTGGCCGCAGTTGGGGCAGACGTAGCTCGACATGTTCTCGACGATGCCGAGGACCGGCACCCTGGTCTTGTCGAACATGTCGAGGGCCTTCCTCGCATCGAGGAGCGCCACGTCCTGGGGCGTCGAGACGAGGATGGCGCCGCTCACCTCGTACTTCTGCGAGAGCGTCAGCTGGACGTCGCCGGTGCCGGGGGGGAGGTCGACGACGAGGACGTCGAGCTCGCCCCAGACGACCTGACCCATCATCTGCTGGAGCGCCCCCATCAGCATCGGCCCGCGCCAGACCACCGCCTGGCCCTCGGCGAGCATCAGGCCGATCGACATCATCGTCACGCCGTGGGCGTGGAGCGGCAGGATGGTCTTGCCGTCGGGCGAGCGCGGGCGCTGGCTGACGCCCATCATCCGCGGCTGCGACGGCCCGTAGATGTCGGCGTCGAGGAGGCCCGTGGCCTTGCCCTCGAGCGCCAGCGCGACGGCGAGGTTGGCCGCGACCGTCGACTTGCCGACGCCGCCCTTGCCCGAGGCGACGGCGACGATGCGCCGGATGCCCGGCACCGCCGCCGGCCCCGCCTGCGGCGTCGGGTGGCGGCCGATCTTCAGGTCCGGCGGCGCCGCCGACTGCGACGCTGGCCCCGGTGCTTGTTTCGGCGCCGGCCCGTGGGCAGTCAGGATCGCCGAGACCCCGGCGACGCCCGGCAGCGCCGCGACCGCGGCCTCCGCCGCCCGGCGCATCGGCTCGAGCGTGGCGCCCCTGGCGGGGTCGACCTCGAGGACGAAGCGGACGCGGTCGCCCTCCACCGTCAGCGCGCGGACGACGTCCGCCCCGACGATGCTGTCGCCGGTCCCGGGCATCTCCACGGCGTCGAGCGCCGCGAGAACCTCGTCGCGGGTGATGCTCATCGCTTCCCTCCCAGCGCGGACGGGCAGCGCCCGCACCGCGTCGCCCTAGATCGCCCGCCCGGCCGTGGCAAGGTCCGCCGCGCCGGAGAATCGCGGCCGCGGCGGCGGACGGGCGCGCCCCGGGCCTCTGCGGGTTCATTCGCGCTCGTGGCGGATTTGGCAGCGCAGCAGCGGATGCGGTATGCCGGGAACGTGCGTGTATCACGGCGAGTTTACCATTTATGAACAGTATATTACGAGCCATGCATGTCACGCATGACGGCTTTTTCCCTTGTGTGCTTGCACCGGGTGGCAGGGGGTTTATCTTGCAGTGCACAATAACGGAAACGCTCAAGACCGAACGTGGATGAAAGGACACGGAAAATGACGACTGCTTTTGCGACCCCCGGGGTTGTCGGCGTCCTCACCACCGGCTCCGAGCGAACCCTCGGAGCCCGGCGGGGCCGCCTGCGCGCAGCCTGGGGCCGCTACCGCGCCTATCGCACCTCGCTCGCCGAGCTCGGCGAACTCACCGACCGGCAGCTCGCCGACCTCGGCATGGTGCGCGGCGACCTTCGCCGGCACGTCCGCGCGGCGATCTACGGCAACTGAGACTTACGGAACCCCACCGGCCACGGCAACGGGAGCGAGTAACGCCCCGCCGGGCCGACGAACACCAAGGAAACCGATCATGGCTATCACCACGTCGTTCGACATCTCCCACGCCCGCAGCGGGCACAGCCTCTTCTCCGGCGTCCGCAAGGCGTTCGCCGACTACCGGCTCTACCGGCAGACGCTCAACGAGCTCGACGCCCTGAGCGACCGCGAGCTTCGCGACCTCGGCCTCTCGCGGCTCTCGATCCGCGCGGTCGCCCACGACAGCGTCTACGGCATCTGACCCCGGACCCGGCCGCCCGCGGCCGATCCGTCACCCGCATTCGAAAGGCCCGCCGGCGCACCGGCGGGCCTTTCCCGTTCTCGGCTTCGGCGTCGGGCCGGCGTCGGCTCTGGTGTCGGGCCGGGCGAGCCTGTAACCCTCCGGTCATGGCGAACCAGACCCCCTCCGCGCCGGCGATCCGCGGCCTTCTCTTCGACAAGGACGGCACCCTCTTCGACTTCCACGCGACCTGGAGCCGCTGGGCGCGGGGCTTCATCGCCGACGTGACCGGCGGCGACGCCGCCCGGGGCGCGCGGCTCGCCGCCGTCCTCGGCTACGACATCGACGCCGCGCGCTTCGAGCGCACGAGCCCGATGATCGCCGGGACGATGGAAGTCGTCGTCGAGGCGGTGCGCACCATCCTCCCCGAGGTGCCGGAGACCGCGCTCCGCGGCCTGATCCGCGAGAGCACCGCCGCCGCGCCGCAGGTCGAGGCAGTGCCGCTCATCCCGCTCTTCGAGCGCCTCGCCGACGCCGGCCTCGTTCTCGGCATCGCGACGAACGACGCCGAGGTGCCGGCCCGCGCCCACCTGACCCGCGCCGGCATCGTCGAGAGCTTCGCCTACGTCGCCGGCTACGACAGCGGCTTCGGCGCCAAGCCCGGCCCCGGCATGTGCCTCGGCTTCGCCCGCGCCACCGGCCTCGACCCGGCCGCCTGCCTGATGGTCGGCGACAGCAGCCACGACCTCGTGGCCGGCCGCGCTGCCGGGATGACGACGCTCGGGGTGCTGACCGGCCTCGCCACCCGCGACGAGCTCGCCCCGCTCGCCGACGACGTGATCGCGACGATCGGCGAGCTCCCCCTCTGGCTCGAGGCGCGGCGCGCGAGCTAGAGAATGAGGTCGGCCGCGGTGAGCCCGGGGGCGTTGACGATGCGGATCTCGCCTTCCCCGCCTCCGTCCGCGCCCGCGGTCATGTCGATCTGCGTATAGCCCTTCAGGACCGCCATTTCTTTCCCCCCGATTTCCCCGGCGCGCGCAGAGGCGCGGCGGACCCCCGATGCGGTGTCGCGCACCGCCCGCCCGCCCGATCGCCGCGCGGGCGAGGTCCACGTTGCGCCGGTTCGCTGCGCGGGTCGAGTCCGGGAGGCGTGGGCGTGCACCCTTTACCGCGCAGGGCGGGATGCTACTCTTCGGGAAAGCGAAGCCGTCGTGGGGCGCGCGATGGCATCGAGGGGAAACCGACGGGGTGGACCGGATGCAGCACGCTGAGGTGACGGATCGGGTGTGGCGGTGTCTCCTCGATCTTCGGGCGGGGAGCGCCGAGGGGCCGGCGCCCGGCTGGACGCGCGAGGCGCGGGCGGCGTGGGCGCTCTATGCGCCGCTGATGGCGCGCACCGGGCGCGCGCCCTTCGTCTTCGCCCAGGTCGGCCAGTCGCTCGACGGCCGCATCGCGACGCCCTCGGGCGACGCCACGGCGATCTCGGGGCCGGACGGGCTCCGCCACCTCCACCGCTGCCGCGCCCTCGCCGACGCCGTCGTCGTCGGCGTGCGGACCGCGGTCGCCGACGACCCCCGCCTCTCGGTGCGGCTCGTCGAGGGGCCGAGCCCGGCGCGGGTGGTGATCGACCCGCGCGGCCGGCTCCCCGACGACGCGGCGCTGCTCGACGGCAGGGACGGCGTTCGGCGGGTGCTGATCCAGGCCTGCGACCGGCCGCGGGCGGCGGGCATCGAGGTCGTGCGCCTCCCCGCCGAGGACGGCTGGATCGCGCCGGCCGACATCCATGCCGCGCTCGGGCGCCTCGGCTTCGGGCGCGTGCTCGTCGAGGGCGGCGGCATCACCATCGCCGGCTTTCTCGACGCTGGCCTCCTCGACCGCCTGCACGTCGCGGTGGCGCCGCTCATCATCGGCGCGGGGCCGTCGGGCCTCCGGACGACGACGCCGGTCGCCTGCCTCGCCGACGCGCTCCGGCCGGAGACCGCGGTCTACGGGCTCGATTCGGACGTCGTCTTCGACTGCGCCCTCGCCGGGAGTGCCAGGACGTCGGCGTGGCCGACCGAGGCCCGGCAGGCGCGCCTCGCCTGAGCCCACGCCGCCGTCCCCGCGCACCCGCTTTCGGCCGCCGCCTCCGCCACGCCGTCGGCGAGGGCGGCGACGAGGCCCGCGTCGTCGGCTCCGAGGCGCCACGGACTCGGCGCGGTGCGCACGGCGTAGCCGTGGCGGGCGAGGGCGGCGGCGAAGTACCCGGCCGCCTCGGGGCCGAGCGCCGGGCCGAGGCCCTTGTCGCGGCGCTGGTGGGCGTTGAACGCGGCGAGGACGGCGGCGTCGTCGGCGTGGGCCGGGCGCCACGCCATGGTCCCGTCATAGGAGAGGCAGGCATAGACCGCCGCTCCCGCCGCTGCCGTGCGCGCCGCGAGCCCGTCGAGCCAGGCGGCGGAGGCGAGGTCGAGGAGCGCCGAGGCGGTGACGAGGCAGGTGCCGGCGAGGGGGAGGGCGTCGACCGCCGCGAGATCGAGCGCGACGGTCTCCGCGCCGGGGCAGCGCGCCGCGGCGATGGCGAGGAGGGCGGGATCGTTGTCGACGAGCCGCCAGCGCGCGGCGGGCCGCGCGAAGTCGCGCCAGAGCGCGCCGGTGCCGCAGCCGAGGTCGACGACGCGCGCGGCAGGGTGCGCGTCGAGCCAGGCGAGCGCGGCGGCGCGGAGGGCGGGGTCACGCGCCCTGCGGTCGGGGCCGGCGCGGAGGTCGAGCCAGGCGGCCGCGAAGCTCACGTCCGCTCCAGCGCGCCGGCGACGCGGGCGGCGGTCTCGTCCCAGCCGGGAAGGGCCGCGCCCGCCGCGAACGCGGCTTCGGCGGCGCGCCGGCGGCGGGCGGGGTCGTCGAGGAGGAGGGCGACGGCCGCGGCGAAGGCGGCCGGATCGCCGGGCGGGACGAGGGCGCCCGCGGCGTCGGGGACGAGGTCGGCGATGGCGCCGGTCCGGCAGGCGACGACCGGGACGCCTTGCGACAGCGCCTCGGCGAAGGCCATGCCGTAGCCTTCGTATTCGCTCGCGAGCACGAAGAGGTCGGCGCGGGCGAGCTCGGCGCGGGTGTCGGCGACGCTGCCGGCGAGGGCGATGCGCCCGCCGAGGCCGGCGGCGGCGAGGCGGGCGCGGAGCGCCGCGGCGCAGGCGGGGTCGAGGGTCGCCGCGCCGACGATGCGCGCCTGCCACCGGCGGTCGGCGATGGTGGCGAGGGCGTCGACGAGGACGTCGTGGCGCTTGCGCGGGATGAGCGAGCCGATGCTGACGAGGCGCGGCGGATCGCCGCCGCCCGGCGCGCGCGGGGCCGGGTCGGTGCCCGGCGGCGCCACGGTCAGGCGCCCGGGCGCCACGCCGAAGCCGGCGACGAGGCGGCGTCCGGTGGCGGGGCTCGTGCAGATCACCGCGGCGGCGCGGGCGAGGGCGCTGCGCTCGTCGGCGAGGAGGCGGGCGGCGGTCGCGGGGGCGAGGCCGCCCTCGTCGCCGAGCGGGTGGTGGACGAGGGTGACGAGGCGGAGGCGGGTCGCCTCGCGCGCGGCGACCTCGGGCAGGGTGCCGTAGGCGAGCCCGTCGACGAGGACGCACGCGCCGTCGGGCAGGGCGGCGAAGGCCGCCGCGGCGGCGGCGCGGGCGGCGGCGTCCGGCAAGGGCCAGGTGCCGGGGAGGCGAAGGGGGCGGACCGCGACGCCGCGGGCGCCGAGCGCGGCGATCAGCCGGCGGTCGTAGCCGTAGCCGCCGGTGGGGGTCGCGAGGTCGCCGGGGATGACGAAGTCGACGGCTGTCAACCGACGGGTGCCCCGTAGACCGGCGCCTCGTACCAGGCGCGGGCGACGTGGCTCTCGTGGAGGGTCACGCGGATGCGGGCGATCCGCCCGCCGTCCCCGAGCCGTCCGTCGCGGGCGGCGGCGGCGAGGCTGTCGAAGACGTGGCGCGCCAGGGCTTCGGTGGTGGTCAGCCGGCCGGCGAAGGCTGGCTCGGCGTCGAGGTTCCGGTATTTCAGCGGCGCCAGCGCCTCGGAGAGGAGGTCGGTGGCGATGCCGATGTCGACGACGATGCCGTGCTCGCTCAGCTCCTCGGCGAAGAGGGCGGCGTCGACGACGTAGGTGGCGCCGTGCAGCCCCTGGGCCGGGCCGAAGACCGGCGCGGGCAGGCTGTGGGCGATCATGATGTGGTCGCGGACCTCGACGGCGTACATGGGGTCTCCCTCAGCGGTAACGGACGCGATGGCAGAGCGTTCCGGGGTGGTCAAGGATCGCGGCGTAGGCGCGCGGCAGGTCGGCGAAGGCGGTCTCGCCCGAGACGAGGGCCTCGGTCGCCGGGTCGGCGAGGAGGCCGAGCGCCGTCCCGAGCCGCCGGCGCGTGGTCCAGCGCGGTGCCCGGGCCGGGGGAACCCGGCCGACCTGGCTCGACACGAGGCGGAGGCGGCGGGCGTGGAAGGCGCCGCCGAGGGCGAGCGGGACGGCGCGGTCGCCGTGCCAGCTCGCCTCGACGACGGTCGCTTCGTCGCCGGCGGCGGCGAGGGCGGTGGCGAGGCCGGCGGCGGTGGCGCTCGCGTGGACGACGAGGTCGCAGTCGGCCGGAGTTGCGTCGGGGAGCGCGAAGGCGCAGCCGAGGGCGGCGGCGAGGCGGGCGCGGTCGGGGTTGGTGTCGACGAGCGTCACCTCGGCGCCCGGCAGGCGGACGCAGAGGCGGGCGACGAGGGCGCCGACGGTGCCCGCCCCGACGACGGCGATGCGGTCGCCGGGGGCGGCGCCGGCGTCCCAGACGATGTTGAGGGCGGTCTCCATGTTGGCGGCGAGGACGGCGCGCGCCGCCGGCACCGCCTCGGGGACGGGAACCGCCATCGCGGCGGGCGCGGCGAAGCGGTCCTGGTGGGGGTGGAGGACGAAGACGGTGCGGCCGGCGAGGGCGGGGGGGCCGGCGACGACGCGGCCGACGGCTGCATAGCCGTACTTGACCGGCCACGGGAAGCCCCCGGCCTGGAGCGGCGCCCGCATCCGCGCGTGTTCCGAGGCCGGCACGCCGCCGCGGAGGACGAGCGCCTCGGTGCCGCGGCTGATGCCGCTCCACAGCGTCTCGACGACGACCTCGCCCTCGCCCGGGGCGAGCGCCTCCTCGCGGAGCGCCACGGCGCCGGGGCCGGTGATCCACAGGGCACGGGCGTAAGGCATTCGTAAACCTCGCGGCGATAACCGTCTTGCCGGTCGCCGCGGGCGAGGCTATATGCCCCGGACGCGCCGATCCACCCTTCGACGGCGCAGGCGATGGCGCAAGGGACCCGTCCGGTCCCGACATCGCGGGTTCAGATCACTGTTTTCGTCACATGCGCCGGACGAGGGCGGCAGACCGCAGCGGCAGGGGCCGCGCGGGAAAGGAATACTTGTGACGAATACCACCTTCGCGGACTTCGGCCTCGCCGAGCCGCTTCTGGCCGGGCTCGCCCGCTCCGGCTTCTCGACGCCGACGCCGATCCAGGCGCAGGCGATCGCCCCGCAGATGGCGGGCCGCGACATCCTCGGCATCGCCCAGACCGGCACCGGCAAGACCGCGGCCTTCGCGCTGCCGATCCTCCACCACCTGCTCGACCTCGGCGGCCGGCCGGCGCCGAAGACGGCCCGCGCGCTCGTCCTCGCGCCGACACGCGAGCTCGCGGTGCAGATCGAGCAGGCGTTCCGCACCCTCGCGGGGGGCGCGCGGATCTCGACGCTGCTGATCCTCGGCGGGGTCTCGCGCAGCTCGCAGGTCCGGGCGATCGGCCGCGGCGTCGACGTCGTCGTGGCGACCCCCGGGCGGCTGACGGACCTGATGGACGACCGCTCGATCGTCCTCGACCAGACCCGCTTCGTCGTCCTCGACGAGGCCGACCGCATGCTCGACATGGGCTTCATCCAGCCGGTGCGGAAGATCGTCTCGAGCCTGCACCCGCGCCGGCAGTCGGCGCTGTTCTCGGCGACGATGCCGCGCGAGGTCGCCTCGCTCGCCGAGGGCTTCCTCAAGGACGCCGTCCGCGTCGAGGTCGCCCCGCAGGCGACGACGGTCGAGCGCATCGAGCAGAGCGTCGAGCTGATCGACGGTCCGGCCAAGCGCGGCCGCCTCGCCGCGCTCGTCGGCGACGCCGGGGTCGGCCGGGCGATCGTCTTCGCCCGCACCAAGCACGGCGCCGACAAGGTCGCGCGCAACCTCGCGACCGACGGGGTGCCGGCCGAGGTCATCCACGGCAACAAGGCCCAGAACGCCCGCCAGCGGGCGCTCGGCCTCTTCCGCAACGGCCAGGTCCGGGTGCTGGTCGCGACCGACATCGTCGCGCGCGGCATCGACGTGCCGGGGGTGACCCATGTCATCAACTACGACCTGCCCGACGAGCCCGAGGCCTACGTCCACCGCATCGGGCGGACGGGGCGCAACGGGGCGGAGGGCATCGCCGTCACGCTCTGCGCGCCGGACGAGGTGAAGAAGCTCCGGGCGGTCGAGAAGGTCACCCGCACCGCCCTTCTTCCCGCCAGCGCCGGTCAGGGCGTCGGCGGTGCCGAGCCCGGCCGCGGTCGCTCCGGCGACAAGTCCCGCAAGCCGCGCCCGCCGAAGGCGGGGGGGCACCACCATGCCGGCGGGGCCGGGCGGAAGCCGCACGGCGAGAGCCACGGCCGCGGGGAGCTCGACGGCAAGTCGCTCGACCCGATCCGTGCCGAGCGCAACCGCTCGCGCCGTCCGCGCCGGACCAGCCGCGCCGCCTGACGGCTGCCTTCGCCATGTCGTGAACCGAGGCGCGCGCTGTCGCGGACAGCGCGCGCCTCGCCGTTTCAGGCGAGTGCCGCGTCGCAGCGCGCGCAGACCCCGGCGTGGGCGTGGGTGCCGACGTCTGGGAGGATCTGCCAGCAGCGGGCGCACTTCTCGCCCGCGGCGAGGGCCGGGACCACCGCGACGCCCGGCACCTCGTCGAGGGCGAAGGCGCCGGCCGGGGCGGGCGCTTCGCTGACGTGGATGTCCGAGGTGATGCAGACGTCGGCGAAGTCGACCTGTGCGAGGGCCGCGCGAAGGTCGGGGTCGGCGACGTGGACGATCGGCGCCGCCTCGAGGCTGGCGCCGATGCGCTTCTCGCGGCGCTCGATCTCGAGGGCGCCGGTGACGACGCGGCGGACGGCGCGGACCTTCTCCCACCGCGCGGCGAGGGGCGCGTCGAGCCATTCGACCGGCGTCGCCGGCATGTCGACGAGGTGGACCGAGGCGTCCTCGCCGGGGAAGCGCGACAGCCAGACCTCCTCCATCGTGAACGGCAGCATCGGCGCGAGCCAGGTGACGAGGCGGTGGAAGACGAGGTCGAGGACCGTGCGCGCGGCGCGGCGGCGGGGGCTGCCCGGGGCGTCGCAGTAGAGCGCGTCCTTGCGGATGTCGAACCAGAAGGCCGAGAGCTCGACGGTCGCGAACTGGAAGAGCGCCTGGAACACCTTCTGGAAGTCGAAGGCGGCGTAGCCCTCGCGCACGGTGCGGTCGAGCTCGGCGAGGCGGTGGAGAACCCAGCGCTCGAGCTCGGGCATGTCGGCCGGGGCGATGCGCTCGGCGGCGTCGAAGCCGTCGAGGGCGCCGAGGAGGAAGCGCAGGGTGTTGCGCAGGCGGCGGTAGCTGTCGGCGGTGCCTTTCAGGATCTCCGGGCCGATGCGGAGGTCGGCGGAGTAGTCGGACTGCGCCACCCACAGGCGGAGGATGTCGGCGCCGTACTGGCGGATGACGTCCTCGGGGGCGGTGGTGTTGCCCGTCGACTTCGACATCTTCATGCCGTTCTCGTCGAGGGTGA
>CAZEGY010000099.1:0-9981 GCA_964511815.1 uncultured Rhodovulum sp. | reverse complement strand
TGCCGCCAGTGACGCGACTCCGTCGGCGCGGCGTGGGGACCGCGCCGACGGATCACGCTTCGGATCACGCTTCGGGCGGGATGCCGGCGGGGGCCCGGCCGCAACGGTCGCCGGCCCGGGGATCGGTCGGGGGTCGGTCGTCGGCGCTTGCCGCGGCGCGGTGTCCGTGTCAGGTCTGCGCGAGGGGCGAGGACCGAAAGGCGCGGACGTGACGACGGCGGCGATCGCGATCGAGCGGAGCGGCGCTGGCGCGCGCGTCGCGCTCACCGGAGATCTCCGCATCGGCGGGGTCGCCGCGGTGCTCGACCGCCTCGGCGAGGTGGGAGGCCCGGGTCCGGTCGTCGTCGACGGCTCCGGGCTCGAACGCTTCGACACCGCCGGCGCCTGGGCGATCGCCGGATTGGTGCGGCGCCTGCGCGGCGAGGGCGTCGAGGTCCGCGTCGAGGGCCTCGATCCGGCGCGCGCCGCGCTCCTCGACACGGTCGAGAAGGGGCTGCCCGCGGACGAGGCGCCGCCGCACCGGGCGCCGGGCTTCGTCCGCTGGCTCGGCACCGTCGGCGAGGGCGTCGTCGCGGGGTGGGCCGCCGCGGTCGAGATCGTCAACCTCCTCGGGATGGTGCTGGCGCGGATGGCGGGCAACGTCCTCCATCCCCGGCGCCTGCGGCTGACCTCGCTCGTCGCCCACATGCAGGAGGCGGGGCTGAACGCGCTGCCGATCGCCTCGCTGATGGCGTTCCTGATCGGCGTCGTGCTCGCCTACATGGGCGCGGTGCAGCTCCGCCAGTTCGGGGCCGAGATCTTCGTCGTCGACCTCATCGCCATCGCCGTCCTGCGCGAGCTCGGCATCCTCCTGACCGCGATCATCGTCGCCGGCCGTTCGGCGTCGGCCTTTACCGCCGCGATCGGCTCGATGAAGATGCGCGAGGAGATCGACGCGATGCGCACGCTCGGGCTCGACCCCGTGCAGATCCTCGTGCTCCCGCGGGTGCTCGCGCTCCTTCTGACGCTGCCGCTGCTCGGCGTCGTCGCCAACATCGCCGGCCTGCTCGGCGGCGCGGTGATGGCGTGGGTCGAGCTCGGGGTGTCGCCGGAGATGTTCTTCGTCCGCCTCTCGGACGTGAGCGTCTGGCACTACGCCGTCGGGATCATCAAGGCGCCGTTCTTCGCGCTCATCATCGGGCTCATCGGCTGCCACCACGGGCTGAAGGTCGAGGGCAACGCCGAGAGCCTCGGCCGGCTCACCTCGGCCTCGGTCGTGCTCGCGATCTTCCTCGTCATCGTCGTCGACGCGATCTTCGCGATCTTCTTCGCCACGGTGGACATCTGATGGCGGAGGCGGAGACCGGGGCCGAAGCGAAGGCGGGCGAGGCGATCATCGAGGTCCGCGGCCTCGTCAACCGCTTCGGCAGCCAGGTCGTCCACGAGAACCTCGACCTCGACATCTACCGCGGCGAGGTGCTCGGCGTCGTCGGCGGCTCGGGCACCGGCAAGTCGGTGCTGCTGCGCTCGATCGTCGGGCTGAACCGGCCGGCGGCGGGCTCGATCCACGTCTTCGGCGTCGACGTGCTCCACGCGAGCGAGGCCGAGCTCGCCGCGGTCAGCCGGCGCTGGGGGGTGCTCTTCCAGCAGGGGGCGCTGTTCTCGGCGCTCACCGTCCAGCAGAACGTCGAGGCGCCGATGCGCGAGCTCCTCCACATCGCGCCCGCGGTGCGCGAGGGGGTGGCGCGGCTCAAGGTGTCGATGGTCGGCCTGCCGCCGAACGCCTGCGACAAGTATCCCTCCGAGCTCTCGGGCGGCATGCAGAAGCGTGCCGGCCTCGCCCGGGCGATCGCCCTCGATCCCGACATCGTCTTTCTCGACGAGCCGACCGCGGGCCTCGACCCGATCGGCGCCGACGCCTTCGACGACCTCATCCTCCAGCTCAAGGCACTCGGGATGACGGTGTTCATGGTCACCCACGACCTCGACACCCTGCACGCGACCTGCGACCGGATCGCGGTGCTCGCCGAGAAGAAGGTGCTCGTCACCGGGACGATGGCGGACATGCTGAAGGTGGACCAGCCCTGGGTGCACGAGTATTTTCACGGGCCCCGCGCCCGCGCCGCGCTGGCGTCGAGCTGAGGAGACGGCGATGGAGACCCGCGCCAACTACGTGCTGATCGGGGCCTGCGCGCTCGCCGGGATCCTGCTCGGGCTCGGCTTCTTCGTCTGGCTCGCCAAGGTGCAGATCGACCGGCAGTACGCCTACTACGACGTGCTCTTCGACGACGTCTCGGGGCTCAGCCGCGCCGCCGACGTGCGCTTCAGCGGCCTCTCGGTCGGGCAGGTGCTGTCGCTCGACCTCGCCGGTGACGAGGGCGGGCGGGTGCGCGTGCGCGTCGAGGTGGCGGCGGACACGCCGATCCACGAGGGCGCGACGGCGCAGCTCCAGGCCCAGGGCGTGACCGGGGTCTCGGTGGTGGCGATCGCCGCCGGGGATACGACGAAGCCGCTGCTCCGCGACACGACCGACGGGGTGCCGACGATCCCGGGCCAGCGCTCGGTCGTCCAGTCGCTGACCGAGGACGCCCCGAACCTGCTCCAGGAGTCGATCCGCCTCGTCCAGGACCTCCAGAAGCTCGCCGGCCCGGAGAACCAGCAGCGCATCGACGCGATCCTCGACAACGTCGAGCAGGCGTCGGGCGCCTTCAACACGGCGCTCTCCGATTTCTCGACGATCTCGCGCTCGGTCGCCGACGCGACCGGGCAGATCTCGCAGTTCACCGACCGGCTCGACCCGCTCGCCGCCTCGCTGACCCAGGCTCTCGGCAAGGCCGAGACGACGCTCGCGTCGATGTCGGCCGCCTTCGACCAGGCGGGGACGACCCTCGCGACCGCCGACACGACGCTGAAGTCGCTCGACGGCGCGGCGGTCGCCGCGGGCGACCTCATCCGCGGCGACGGGACCGTCGCGGTCGCCGAGGCGAAGGCGTCGATCGTCGAGCTCCGCGCCCTGATCGGGACGCTCGGGACCGAGGTCAAGACCGTGCTCGCCGCCTACGGCGGCACCGCGACCGCGGCGACGGCGCGGCTCGAGGAGATGCAGACGACGCTCGCGGGCCTCGACAAGGCGATCGACGGGGCGACGGCCGCGCTCGCCTCCGTCGACGAGGCGGCGACGAGCTTCGACACCCTCGTCGACGGCGACGGCACCGCGCTCGTCGCCGAGGCGCGGACGACGCTCGCGTCGCTGCAGGCCTCGGCCACCGCGATCGAGACGGCGACGACCGACGACCTGCCGGCGATCATCGCCGAGGTGCGCACGGCGCTCGCGAACGTCAACGCGACGATCGAGACGGTCTCGACCGACCTCACCGCCTTCACCGGCGATCTCGCGCCGGTGGCGTCGCAGGCCTCGGCGACGCTCACCGCCGCCACCGACACCTTCCGGCAGGCGAGCGCGACCCTCGACCGGCTCGGGCCGACGATCGCCGCCGCCGAGGGCACCTTCGTCGCCGCCGAGCGGGCGATGAACGAGGACGTGACCCCGGCGGTCGCCGATCTCCGCGCCTCGATGGAGCGCATGTCGACCGCGGTCGAGCAGGTCTCGGACGACCTGCCGGCGATCACCGGCGAGCTCAAGGCGACGCTCGCCGAGGCCTCCGCGGCGATCGCGCGCGTCGACGGCATCGTCGCGGCGAGCGCGGGACCGATCGACCAGTTCACCGCGCAGGGCCTGCCGCAGTTCGTGCGCTTCACCCAGGAGGCGCAGGCCCTCGTCGCCCGCCTCGACCGGATCGCCCAGCAACTCGAGCGCGATCCGGCCCGGTTCTTGCTCGGCGGCCAGCCGCCCGACTTCAGGAGATAGTTCATGGTCCCGCGGCTCGCGACCCTCGCCGTCCTGCTCGCCGTGGCCCTCGGCACGACGGGCTGCGCCACGGTCTCCTCGCTCAACAGTTCGGCACGGGCGCTCGACACCTACGAGCTCAATCCGCTGCCCGCCGTGGCGGGGGCGGCGCGGAGCGGCGGGCGCATCGTCTACGTCGCCGAGCCGACGGCGGCGGCGGCGGTGGCGGGCGACCGGATCGTGATGAAGCCGAACGCGCTCCAGGTGACGCTGATCGGCGACGGGCGCTGGGTCGAGCCGGCACCGGCGCACGTGCGCAACCTCGTCGCGCGCTCGCTCGCCAACACCGGGCGCTACGCCTTCGTCACCACCGCCAGCGTCGGGCCGCTGCCGGACTTCACGCTGATGACCGACGTCGACGCCTTCGAGGCCGAGCTCCTGCCGAAGGGGAGCGCGGCGCCGGCGCGGGTCGTCGTGTCGCTGACCCTCTCGGTCGTCCGCGACGCCGATGGCCGGCTCGTCGCGAGCCGGCGCTTCAGCCGCACGGCGGAGGCGTCCGGCACCGGCGCGCTCGCCGTCGTCTCGGCCTTCGAGGCGGCGATGTCGGCGGTGCTGCGCGAGGGCGTGCCGTGGGCGACGACGGTGATGACCGGGGCGCCGGGGGTGTAGCCGGTCGCGCGGTCGCGACCCGGGTCGCGACGGGGTCGTGACGGCCGCGGCGTTGTGCCGGCCGGGGGGAGGCGATAGGGTCCGGCCCGCGCACGGCACGAGGCGGGTATGACGGACTGGCTGTTCTGGGTGATCGCGGCGGCCGTGGCGGTCGGGAGCCTCGGGCTCGTTTTCGCGCCGCTGCTGCGCGGCAGGGCCGCGATCGCCGGGCGGGGCGCGTACGACGCGCGCGTCTTCCGCGACCAGCTCCGCGAGATCGAGGCGGACCGCGCCCGCGGGCTCCTGACCGAGGCCGAGGCCGAGGCGACGCGGATCGAGGTCTCCCGCCGCCTGATCGCCGCCGCCGACGCCGGCGAGGCGGAGCGCGGGGCAGGGGCAGGGGGAGCGGGCGCTGCGGGGGCGCTCTCGCGCCGGGCCGCGCCGCTCGCCGTCGTGGCGCTCGCCGTCGTCGCCGGGGGGCTCTACGCCGGGCTCGGGACGCCCGGGCTTCGCGACGATCCGCTGAAGGCGCGGATGGCGCGCGAGGCCGAGCAGCGGGCGAGCCGGCCGCGGCAGGCCGAGGTCGAGGCGATGGTCGCCGCCCGCGGGCTCGCGGCGCCGGTCGAGACGACGCCCGGGGACGAGGCGCTCGTCGAGAAGCTCGGGCAGGTGCTGGCGCAGCGGCCCGACGACGCCGACGGCCAGCGCCTCCTCGCCCGCAGCCTCGCCTCGCTCGGGCGCTGGTCCGAGGCGCGCGCCGCGCAGGAGAGGCTCGTCGGGCTCCTCGGCGACGCGGCGACCGCGCAGGACCATGTCGATCTCGCCGAGCTCTCCGTCCTCGCCGCCGGCGGCTACGTCTCGCCCGAGTCGGAGGCCGCGCTCTCCCGGGCGCTGGCGCTCGACCCGGCGAACGCGGTCGGGCGCTACTACTCGGGGCTGACGCTGCTCCAGGGCGGGCGCCCGGACCTCGCCTACCGGCTGTGGACGGCGCTCCTCGCCGAGGGGCCGGCGGACGCGCCGTGGA
Organism: uncultured Rhodovulum sp.; assembly: GCA_964511815.1. Lineage (GTDB taxonomy): Bacteria > Pseudomonadota > Alphaproteobacteria > Rhodobacterales > Rhodobacteraceae > Amaricoccus. The sequence goes on along the minus strand of CAZEGY010000099.1, from coordinate 4,483 downwards.
TCGCGGCGATCCGCGCCCAGATCGGCGAGGTCGCGCGCATGGCCGGGATGCCGCCGCCGGAGGCGTCCGGAGCGGCGCCGCCGGGACCGGGCGCGGCGGATCTCGAGGCGGCGGAGGAGATGACGCCCGAGGACCGCCAGGGGATGATCGAGGGCATGGTCGCGAGCCTCGCCGAGCGCCTCGGGACCGCGGGCGGGCCGCCGGAGGACTGGGCGCGGCTCGTGCGCTCGCTCGGCGTCCTCGGGCGCCGCGACGAGGCGGCGGCGGTCCTCGCCGAGGCGCGGGAGAAGCACGCCGGCGATGCCGCGGCGCTGGCGCTCCTCGACGCGGCCGCGGCCGAGGCGGGGCTCGGGGAGTGACCGCGCCCGTCCTCGACGACGCCGCCGCCTTCGCGCGCCTGCTGGCGCCGGGCCGGGCGCTCCTCGGGCTCGACTTCGGCACCAAGACGATCGGGGTCGCGGTCTCCGACACCTTCCGGCGCATCGCCTCGCCGCTCGAGACCATCCGGCGCACCCGCTTCGGCGTCGACGCCGCGCGCCTCCTCGCCCTCGCCGAGGGGCGGGCGGCGGGCGGCCTCGTCCTCGGCCTGCCGCGCAACATGGACGGGAGCGAGGGCCCGCGGGCGCAGTCGACGCGGGCCTTCGCCCGCAACCTCTCGGGGCTGACCGAGCTCCCGATCGCGCTCTGGGACGAGCGGCTCTCGACCGTCGCCGCCGAGCGGGCGCTGCTCGAGGCCGACGCCTCGCGCCGGCGGCGGGCGGAGGTCATCGACCGGGTGGCGGCGGGCTACATCCTCCAGGGCTTCCTCGACCGCCTCGGCCACCTCGGGGCGGCCGGGTGATGGGCGACGAGGTGTGGCGGCGCGACGAGGTCGAGAGCCCGTGCGTGAAGGTCTGCGTCCTGCACCCGGAGGCCGGCCTCTGCATCGGCTGCTACCGCAGCGCCGCGGAGATCGCCGCGTGGTCGGCGATGAGCCCCGCGGCGCGGCGGGCGGTGATGGCGGAGCTGCCGTCGCGCGCGCCGCGCGTCCGCGGCGTCCGCCGCGGCGGCCGGGCGGGGCGGCTGCGGCGCGGGGACGCGGACTGAGGTCGGGGAGGCTTCTCCGGGACCGCGGACCGGGCGGATCCCGCGCGTCTGCGCACGCGTGCGCAGCTACTCAAGCGATTGAAACTGCTGGATTTGTCTCGCGCGGTTAACCCTCTGTCAACCAGCGTTTTCGGAGGCCCGCACGGAGGCCATTCAGCTCAGCAGCGCCTTGCGCAGCATGTTGAGGGCGACGATGATGATGAACCCGGCGAAGACCCGCTTCAGGGGTTTCGGGTTCATCGCGTGGGCGAGGCGCACGCCCCAGGTGGTGGTGACCATCGTCACGAAGATGACGATGAGAAACGCCGGCACGTTGACGAGCCCGAGGGTCAGCGGCGGGCGGTCGGGCGAGCCCCAGCCCTGGAGCATGAAGCCGATGACCGAGGGCAGGGCGATGACGACGCCGAAGCCCGAGGCGGTGCCGACCGCGCGGTGGATCGGCATTCCGTAGAGCCGCATCATCGGCACCCCGAAGCTGCCGCCGCCGATCCCCATCAGCACCGAGAGAAAGCCGATCACCGGCGCGGCGACCGCCCGGCCGATGCCGGTCGGCATCCGGTCGCCGAGGCGCCAGTCGTCGTGGCCGAAGGCGAGGTAGAGGCCGACGACGGTGCCGAGCACGCCGAAGACCACCATCAGCGCCGAGGTCTTCATGCCGCCGGCGACGAGGACGCCGGCGATCGCGCCGACCGCGATCCACGGCGCCCAGCCGCGCAGGACGTCGAGATCGGCGGCGCCCTTGGCCATGTGGCCCCGCAGCGAGCGCACCGAGGTGAAGACGATCGTCGCGAGCGAGGTCGCGAGGCAGACCTGCATGATCTGCGGGCCGGAATAGCCGAGCGCGGTGAAGGTGTAGAGGAAGGCCGGCACGAGGACGATGCCGCCGCCGACCCCGAGAAGCCCCGCGATCACCCCGGCGAAGGCGCCGATGAAGACGAGGAGGGTGGCGAGCGGCAGGAGCTCGGCGAGGGGCGGCATGGGCATCGGTGTCTTCCGGACTGCGGGCCTTCGTCCCTAGCCCGCGCCGGGGCGGGACACAAAGGCTTTCGCGCGAGCGGGCGGGCCACGGGCGGGCTCGGGCCGGGGGGGCTCAGGCCGCGGCCGGGGCCTCCGCCGGGGCGACGCGGGCGAGGGCGGCTTCGACGAGCTCCGGTCCGGCGCCGGCGCGGTGGGCGCCCTCCGACAGCATCCGCCGCCACGCCCGCGCGCCCTGCCGGCCCTGGAAGGCGCCGAGCATGTGGCGGGTGATGCGGTTGAGCGGCGTCCCGGCGGCACGCTCGGCCTCGATGTAGGGGAGCATGGCGCGCACCGCGTCGTCGGCGCTGCGGTCGGGGCCGTCGTCGCCGAAGATCCGCCGGTCGGCGGCGCCGAGGAGCGCGGGCGCGTGGTAGGCCGCCCGCCCGATCATCGCGCCGTCGAGGCCCGCGGCGAGGAAATTCTCGGCCATGTCGAGGCCGTCGATGCCGCCGTTGATGCAGATCGCGAGGTCGGGGAACGCCTGCTTCATCCGCACGACGAGCGGGTGGTCGAGGGGCGGGATCTCGCGGTTCTCCTTCGGGCTCAGGCCCGCGAGCCAGGCCTTGCGGGCGTGGACGGCGACCCGGGTGACGCCGGCGTCCGCCATCAGCGCGAGGAACGCGGGCAGCACCCGTTCGGGGTCCTGGTCGTCGACGCCGATCCGGCACTTGACGGTCACCGGCACCGGGCCGGCGGCGGCGATCATCGCGCGCACGCAGTCGGCGACGAGCTCCGGCGTCCGCATCAGCGCCGCGCCGAAGCAGCCCGACTGGACGCGGTCGGACGGGCAGCCGACGTTGAGGTCGACCTCGTCGTACCCGAACCCCCGCCCGACCGCGGTCGCCGCCGCGAGCGCGTCGGGCTCGGAGCCGCCGAGCTGGAGCGCGACCGGATGCTCCGCCGCCCCGAAGCCGAGCAGCCGCTCGCGGTCGCCGTGGAGCACGGCGGCGGCGGTGACCATCTCGGTATAGAGCAGCGTCCGCCGGGTAAGCTGGCGGTGGAAGTGCCGGCAGTGCCGGTCGGTCCAGTCCATCATCGGGGCCACGGACAGGCGGTAAGGCGCTGCTTCTACTGACATTAACCTATTATCAATCACTTAGGCGGTCATTTGCCGCTGTCGATTGTCCCAAGTTACCCCGATTTCTGGGGGCTTCCTGCCCTGGTCCTCCCGTGTAGGACTCACAGAAGGATCTTGGAGGACCGGAGGCGCGCGCATGGGTACCATCACACCGAGGAAGAGAAAAGACGGCAGCATCGCCTATCGTGCCGAGGTCGTGCGCAAGCGAGACAGCAAGGTCGCCCTCAAGCTGGTCGAGACGTTCGATCGCCTGAAGGCGGCGGAGACCTGGATCGAAGCGAAGGAGAAGGCTCTCGCAAAGCCGGGGGCACTCGACGCCGCGATCGCCGCCAAGAAGACTCCGGCAAGGTCGACGCTCGGCGATGCGATCAATCGCACCCTGACTGGGCGGGTCAAGGAGGTCGGCCGGACCACGAAGGACAACCTGCGCATCGTTGACCGGAACGAGATATCGAAGCTCAGGTGCGAGGACGTCGAGAGCCGCCACATTGTGGATCTCGCCCGGGAGCTTCACGAAGCGGGCCGGGAGCCAGCGACGGTCGGCAACATCCTGTCGAGCCTTGGAAAGGTGTTCAGCCTGGCGCGCCCGGCTTGGGGCTTTCAGCTCAGCCCCCAGGCAATGCCGGACGCGCTGGAAGTGTGCCGCGAGCTCGGGCTGGTCAGGCGCTCGGCCAAGCGGAAGCGCCGCCCGGAGATTGGCGAACTCGACAAGCTCATGGAGCATTTCCAGGCGTATGAGGGACGACGGAGCGACGCGCTGCCGATGCGCCGCCTGACCGCGTTCGGCATCTTCGGCATGCGCCGCCTCGGCGAGACCTGCCGCCTGCTATGGAAGGACTTCGAGCCTGACCACAAGGACGGCCCGCGGATCCTCGTGCGCGACATGAAACATCCCGGCGAGAAGGTTGGCAACGACGTCTGGTGCCGCCTGACGCCAGAGGCCGTTGCGATTATCGAGGCCATGCCGAGGATCGACGAGCGTATCTTTCCCTACTCGGCCGCGACTGCGAGCACGAACTTCACCCGGGCCTGCGAGGTCCTCCGCATTGAGGACTTGGAGTACCGCGACCTTCGCCGCGACGGCATCTCCCGGCTGATCGAGATGGGCATCAGCAACATCGCGCTGGTGCGGGAATTCTCGGGACACCGCACGCTGTCGGCGCTCGAGCACTACGTTTCGCTTAAGAAGATCGACGGCGACAAGTACGCGGGCTGGTGTCCATCGGCATGGAATCCTGCCCCCGATCTGGAGTGCGCCCCTTTCGTTGGACAGTATCAGGCGGCGGTTTTGACCGGGTCTGG